>JAYVKR010000400.1:0-6362 GCA_043768185.1 Flavobacterium sp. | reverse complement strand
GTTTTAATTTTAATTTTTTTAATTTTACTAAGATACTAAGTAATTAAGATTATAAGTTTCAATTTTTTTATAAAATCTTAGTGTGTTATAGACTTGGTCGCGAAAATTTACTTTCTAAACATTTTCATTAAAATTCCAAAAGCACCACGAATAAAACTGGCACTTGTAACTACTTTAACTACCGATTTTCCTATTACACTTGCAGTACTTGGCTCATTACTTTTTCTTTCTTCTACTTGTGTTTCCTCTTGTTTTTGTGCTTGACTTGTAGCGTCAACTATCTTTTTTGTCAAAATTTCATAAGCACTTTCTCTATCAATCTCTTCTTTATATTTAGACACTAATTTAGATTTTGCATTTATTTCTTCAATTTCGTTTGCCACTAAAATATCCATTCTACTCATTGGTGCACGAAGCATTGTGGCTGCAAGTGGCGTTGGAATTCCTTTTTCATTTAATGCTGTAACCAGTGCTTCGCCAATTCCTAATGAGGTTAAAACTTCTTCGGTTTTATAATAATCTGATGTTGGATAATTATCGGCAGTTTGATTAATAGCTTGTCTATCATTGGCTGTAAAAGCTCTTAAAGCGTGCTGAATTTTTAATCCCAATTGTGCCAAAACGCCTTTGGGAATATCCATTGGGTTTTGGGTAACAAAATAAACTCCAATACCTTTAGAACGAATTAGTTTTATGATGGTTTCAATTTGATCTAATAAAACTTTGCTTGCTTCATTAAAAATTAAATGCGCCTCATCAATAAACAAAACTAATTCTGGTTGTTCAACATCGCCTTTTTCGGGCATTTGATGGTATATTTCGGCTAGCAAACTCAACATAAAAGTTGAGAATAATTTTGGCTTGTCTTGAATGTCTGTTAGTTGTATTATATTAATGTATCCTTTTCCGTTTTCGTCAATTCGCATTAAATCATCAATTTCGAATGATTTTTCTCCAAAAAAGATATCGCCGCCTTGTTGTTCTAATTCAATAATTTTTCTCAGAATTGTTCCAGTTGTTGCGGTAGAAATCTTTCCATATTCTTCAGATATTTCCTCTTTTCCTTCTTCTGTAATATAATTTAATACTTTTTTTATGTCTTTCAAATCTAAAAGCGGCATTTTTTTATCGTCACAATATTTAAAAATTACAGAAACTACTCCAGCTTGCGTGTCGTTTAAATCTAATATTCTTGAAAATAAAACAGGTCCAAATTCAGATATAGTAGCACGTAATCTAATACCATCTTGCTCTGACAAAGTCATTAATTCTACAGGAAAGGAAGCAGTTTTATAAGGAATATTAATTTTTGAATGACGTTCTGTTATAAATGCTTTTTCTTCACCTTCTTTAGCAATACCAGAAAAATCTCCTTTTATGTCCATCATTAACACCGGAATTCCAAAAGACGATAATTGTTCTGAAAGTACTTGAATAGTTTTGGTTTTTCCAGTACCAGTGGCACCAGCAATTAATCCGTGACGGTTTAAGGTTTTTAAGGGAATTTTTACTTGGGTTTCACTAACGGCTTCTCCATCTAACATTGCTGCGCCAAGAAGTATGCTTTCACCTTTAGAAGTGTAACCTTCATTTATATACCTTATAAAATTTTCTTTATTACTCATAAAATTTAATTAAAATGTAATTTAAAACAAACGCAAGATAGTATTTTAGAATATTATTTTAATTTAAAACACCAACTTTGTTAATTAAAGTGTTCTTTTAGTTTAAAATTTAACATTTAAGTATAACATTATGCTAATTGTTACGTTATTTATTAAAAATCTATTTTTTTTTACTTAAAATTTTATTTGATTTTTTTGCTAAATTATTATTAATCACTTGTTTTATCTAGATATCTGTAATTTTGAGTTAAGTGAATGTTATAAAAAGTAAAAAAAGTTTTTTTATTTCAAGTAAAAAATTAAATTTGCTCTATTCAAGTTTATTAAAACCTAACTAGTATAAATTATTAAAAACTATTAAATTAAAAAAAATGGCAAACGTTAAAAAAGAAAACGGATCAAACGCAGGAGGAATGTTCTCTGGTATTGTAATTGTATTATGTGTTGTTGTAGGATGGGTAATCTGGAAATTCTTGATGGGATCAGGATCTAATTTCGTTGACGGAATATCTGGTGGAGAACCACTTGCAGGAAATTATTTAGCAATGGTATACAAAGGTGGTCCAATCGTACCAATATTATTAGGATGTTTATTAATGGTAATTGTTTTCTCTGTAGAACGTTTTATGGTAATTTCTAAAGCTTCTGGAAAAGGAAATTTAGATGCATTTATGAAAAAAGTTCAATCTAATGTTACTAGTGGTGATATAGAAGGAGCAATTGATACTTGTGATACTCAAAAAGGTTCTGTTGCAAATGCAATTAAATCAGCACTTTTAAAATACCAAGAAGTTAAAAAAGAAGGTTTTTCAAGCGAAGAAGCGTCAGAAACTATTCACAAAGAAATTGAAGAAGCTACTTCTTTAGAAATGCCAATGTTAGAAAAAAATATGACTATACTTTCTACATTAGTATCTTTAGGTACACTTGCAGGATTATTAGGTACAGTAACTGGTATGATCAAGGCATTTGGTGCATTAGCATCTACAGGAACTCCAGATCAATCGTTATTGGCAAATGGTATTTCTGAAGCACTTATTAACACGGCAACAGGAATTTCTACATCAGCATTAGCAATTATTGCATACAATTTCTTTACCTCTAAAATTGATACTTTAACCTATTCTATAGACGAAGCAGGTTCAACAATTGTAAATACTTACAGAAGATTTAAAGGAAGTTTAAAATAATTTATAGAACATATTTTCTATAAATAAGTAAAAGATTTAATTATGGCTCAAATAAAAATGTCCAAAAAGGCAACATCTATAGACATGACAGCAATGTGCGATGTGGCTTTCCTTTTGCTTACTTTCTTTATTTTAACGGCTACTGCTAAAGTGCCAGAACCAATTAGTGTGGATACACCAAGCTCAACTAACAAGACTAAATTACCAATAGATAAATTGGTAACTGTAACTGTTGGAGCAGGAAAAGAAAACATATTTTTTGATTTAAAAGGTAGAGAAATACGTAAAAAAACATTAGAATTAATGGCTGCCAAATACAAACTTAAATTCTCTGATGAAGAAGCGAATCAATTTGCTTTAATGGAAAGTTTTGGTGTGCCAATAGAAGGTTTAAGTAGTTTATTAAATATGAAAGGTGCAGATAGAAATAAAGCAGGAACACAAGTTGGTGTGCCGTTTGACTCTATCAATAATCAATTAAAAGATTGGATTTATACTGCACGTCAAGCTAATATTGAACTTAATCCAAACGGAGATGAACTTGCCTTTGCAATAAAAGGTGATGCTAAACTACAGTATCCAAAAATTAAAAAAATTATGGATATTTTTCAAGACCAAAAAATCAATACGTTTGATTTAGTAACTGGTTTAAGAGGAAAAGACTATTAATTTATAAAAATATAAAAAAATGGCTGAATTAAATACCGGCGACGGTGGAGGCAAAGGCGGAAAGGTTAGAAGTAAAAAACAAAATTCAAGAGTAGATTTAACAGCAATGGTAGATCTAGCATTTCTTTTGATAACATTTTTTATGTTAACTACTTCGTTGTCTAAGCCACAGTCTATGAACTTGGGTTTGCCTGATAAAGAGGATAAAAAGGAACCAAAGAAAGATATGAAAGTTGATGAGAGACGAACAATGACCGTTTTACTTGGAGATGGAAATAAAATTCAATGGTTTATGGGTTTGCAAGACAAACCACTTGCAGGACCAAAAGCTGATACTTATGGTAGAGAAGGAATTCGTAAAGAAATCTTAAAGCAAGTTAAGGAAGTTCCTCAAGTTACTGGAGATCCTAAAAAAGGATTAATTGTAATTATCAAACCTTCTAAAAAATCTACTTATAGAAATTTGGTTGATGTATTAGATGAGATGGCAATTTGTAAAGTGCCAACTTATGCTATTGTAAATGAAATTACACCAGAAGAAATGAAATTAATAGCACCTAGTGCTGCTGCACCTGTAACTCCTTAAAAATATAAATATGAAATTAGACCTATTTAATAGAAAGTGGCTAGACATAGTTTTTGAAGGAAAGAACAAAAGTTATGGTGCTTATGAATTGCGAAAAGATAATGGTAAAACATCTATTCGTGCAATGGCTATTGGTGCTTTGGTATTTGCATTTGCAATTGCTACACCAATGATAGCAGAACTTATTAGTAAAGCTTCTTCAAATGATGAAGCTAAAAACGACAAAAAAATTGTTACAATAAAGTTACCACCAAAAGAAATACCTAAAGAAAATCTTCCACCACCACCACCACCACCACCAAAAGTGGATCAAGTAAAATTTGTTAAACCAGTTGTGGCAAAAACAGAAGAGATTACAGAAGATCCTCCAAAAGTAAAAGAATTAGAGAAAAAAACTATTGGTGATGAAACTATAAAAGGTGATCCAGATGCTCCTCAAACTCTTGACCCAGTTGGCGATGGTCCAAAAGAAGCAGAGGTTACAGAAGATAATAGTATTCACAACATGGCAGGTTTAGAGTTAAAACCAGATTATCCTGGTGGAATGGCTAAATTTTATAAATTTGTTGCCGATAAATATGATGCACCAACAGATGAAGATTTTAAAGGTGGTAAAGTATTTGTATCTTTTGTAGTAGAAAAAGACGGTCAATTAACAGACATTAAAGTTGTTAGAGATCCAGGTTTTGGTACTAAAGAAGCAGCAGTTAAGTTGTTAAAATCGTGTCCTAAATGGACGCCAGGTGAACAAAATGGTAAAAAAGTAAGAGTATTATATTCTTTACCTATAACACTGCAATCTAACGGTGGATAATGTTTCAAGAAACACTAAATAATTACAAGAAGAAATCGCTTAAAGAGCGATTTCTTCTATTTATAGGAATTTTGTTTTTTTTGATTTATTTAACACTTGGATTAATAATAATATTTTGGGAAAAATTTCCAATTGCAATGGAAACAAAATATAGAATAGCTTTTGGCGTTCTACTAATTGTATATTCATTTGTACGTTTTTTAAGGTTTTTTAATTCTAATAAAGAGTAAATGAAAAAGCTATCAAACTTTGTTTTTGTAATTTTAATTGTAGGTTTTACTATTGTAATTTCATGCAATAAAAAAAAGGATACTATTGCAGGTAAAGATGGTATTGTTTCTGGTAAAGCTTTCATTACTGTAGATGAATCTCTTTTGCCTATAATAGAAGATGAGTTGGCAGTTTTTGAAAATACGTATGATGCAAAAATTACATTAATTCCAAAATCTGAAAATGAAGGAATACAATCATTGCTTGATGGTACGACTAAAATTATAGTTTTATCTAGAAAATTAGATAAAAACGAGCAATCTTATTTTGACAATAAAAAACTCATACCTAAAGTAACACCATTTGCAACAGATGCTATTGCATTAATAAAAAGTAAAAAATCTAACGATACCTTAGTCGTTATACAAGACATTATAGATTTTATGAAAGGCAAGCCTAACGGTATAAAAGGATTGGTATTTGACAATCCAAATTCAAGTTCTGTTAGGTATTTTAAAGAAGTAGCAGGACTAACTGACATACCCGAAAAAGGAGTTTTTTCTTTTAAAACTAATGATGAGGTTATTAAATATGTTGCCAATAATGATGGAATGATTGGAATTGTGGGTATGAATTGGATTGCTCAACCACCGCAAGCAATGCAAGAAACAGTAAATAAAGTAGCAGTTTTAAGTGTAAAAAGTACAGTAAGTAATCAATATATTTATCCGAGTCAAGATAATATAGCTACTAAAAAATATCCTTTGGCACGTGATTTGTATATTATCAATTGTCAAGGTTACGATGGATTAGGAATTGGATTTTCTTCTTTCGTTGCAGGACAAATTGGTCAACGAATAATTTTAAAATCAGGTTTAGCTCCAGTTAGAGTTCCAGGAAGAAATATTAGAGTTCGTACCGAAATAGAAAAAAAATAAATTAAAAATAAATTTAAGATTATGAATACATTAAAAATTTTCAGTATTGCTTTAATTGCTTCTGCATCAGTTGCGCAAGCACAAGATATTGAGCAAGCTAAAAAAGCTTTGGATGCTGAGCAATATGAAAAAGCAAAATCAGTATTAAAAAGCATAATTCAAGCAAAACCTAGCAATGGCAAGGCTGCATTTTTATTAGGTACTATTTATTTAAAACAAAATGTGGAAGATTCTGCTAAAATTTATTTTCAAAAAGGTTTAGCTACAACAGAAGGCGCTAAATTTAACAACATAGGTTTAGGTCAACTAGATTTAGACGCAGGAAAACTT
>JAYVKR010000399.1:0-3989 GCA_043768185.1 Flavobacterium sp. | reverse complement strand
TCTTCTTTTGGGTTTTAATTTGTGCAAAAATAAATTTATTACTGAAAAAGTCAAGTTTTTTTTGATTTATTTTTCAAATAAGTTTAAGAACGTGTTTTTTTTAGTAATCAGTATTCAGTTTTTAGTGTTCAGTTTGGCTAGTTTTAATGAAGTGATTTTTAAAAATATAATCCTTAAAAATCTTACTGAAAACTGAAAACTGATGACTGAATACTATTTTCTCGGTATCCATTTTACTTCATCTGCGTTTAAATCGTGAGACAACTTTCGTGCCAAGACAAAAAGGTAGTCAGAAAGTCGGTTTAAGTATTTAATGGCAATGTCTGCAACTGGTTCGTTATGACTTAAATGTACTGCTAAACGTTCTGCACGACGACATACGCAACGTGCCACGTGACAATATGACACAGTTGTGTGTCCGCCAGGAAGTACAAAATGTGTCATTTGCGGAAGCGAATCTTCCATTGCATCTATTTCGTTTTCTAAAAGTTCTATATCTTCTTCAATAATACCAAGGTTTTTTAAACGTTTTTCGCCGTTTTTTAAGACTTCTTTTTCTGGTGGCGTTGCTAAAATTGCTCCAACTGTAAACAATCTGTCTTGAATTTCTATTAGAATTTCTTTGTAATGTTGGTTCATTTCTTGGTCTCTAATTAAACCTATGTGAGAGTTTAATTCGTCTACTGTACCATAACTTTCTATGCGTGCATGGTCTTTGGGAACTCTTGTGCCGCCAAATAATGCTGTTGTACCGTTATCGCCAGTTTTAGTATATACTTTCATTTTATTGATTTAGGATTTTAATAAGTTAGGAATTTTTATAATTTTAAATTTACTTTTTTAAGCTAAATTCTTAGACTGCGCTCAAGAAGACAGAAAAAATAAAATTTTTAAATTTTCTTTCTTATGTAAATCTTTCGAATTATTTAGAAAAAGTATGTAAAATTTTAAATTTATAAAATTCAAATTTACTTTATTATTTTTAATAATGCGTTAACAAAATTAGTTTGTGAATTTTCTGATAGATTGAAATACAAATCGGGTTCTATACATTCAACTTCCATTAAATGTAGCTGATTATTTATGATTATTCCGTCAACTCTTGCGTATAATAATTTATCTGGAAATGTATTTACAATTTTTTGTGCTTGATTGATTAAATCTTGACTTGGATGAATTAAAGTATATTTTCCTCCATATTGTACTTGAATTCTAAAATCGCCTTCGTTTGGTTTTTTATTTACACAATGCGAAAATTGTTTGTTAAAGAATATAAAAGACGTTTCACCTTGGGTTACTATTTGTGGCATGTATTCTTGAAGCAATAATTCTTTTTCTTGTGCTATGGATTGATATTGTAGATTAATTTGTTCTATTTGTGAAACTTCAAAAAGTTGTGTTTGAAATGAACCTGCAGAAAATGCTGGTTTTATTACTGCTTTTTTCCAATGGCTTGGAATTATTTGCGCTAGATTTAAAGTGGTTGTTTTTTCTATAAAAACGGTTGGAAGTATTGTTATTCCTTGATTGTAAAAATCTCGTAAATAGAATTTGTGTTTGTTTTTTTGAATAATTTCAATTGCATTTAGGGTTTTTATTCCTAATGATTGAATGTGGTTTAACCAAGTATTGAACTGATTTTCTTTTTCGTAATAATCCCAAGTGTTGCGAAATAGTAAGTAATCAAATAGTGTCCAATTTATGGATTTATCATCCCAAATTGCTGCTGTTGCAATAATATTGTGCTTGGCTAATGTTGGAATTAATTGTTGGTCTGAAAGGTTTAAATTTGGTAGATTTTGGCAAGTTAGTAAGGCAATTTTCATTTTGTAACGGTTGTAAATATTCGATAAATTTAATTTATTAGCCCAGATTGACTGGAATAACATACCAATTTTTTATTGGTATTTATGGAAGGAAAGCTGGAATTACATTACTTGATAAAGCCCAAGCCAATTGCTACTGAAAATTAATAAATTACTTATGAATTTTAGGATTTACAGTATCACTTTCTATTAAACCATCGCGAAGACGAATTACTCTGTGGGCATATTCGGCAATTTCTTCTTCGTGAGTTACTAGAATTACTGTGTTTCCGTTGGCGTGAATGTCGCCAAAAAGTTTCATAATTTCTTCAGAGGTTTTACTGTCTAGATTTCCTGTTGGTTCGTCGGCAAGAATAATGGAAGGTTTGTTAACCAATGCACGAGCAATGGCTACACGTTGACGCTGACCACCAGAAAGTTGGTTGGGTTGATGATCCATTCTATCTGACAGATTTACTTGGGTTAGCACTTCTGTAGCACGAAGATTTCTTTCGGTTTTAGAATATCCTGCATATATCATTGGCAAAGCAACATTGTCTAACGCTGTTGTTCGTGGTAAAAGATTAAAGGTTTGAAAAACAAAACCTATTTCTTTGTTTCTAATTTCGGCTAGATCGTCGTCGTGCATTTGCGAAACGTCTTTTTCGTTTAAGATATAAGTTCCAGATGTTGGTGTGTCTAAACAACCTAAAAGGTTCATTAAGGTAGATTTTCCTGATCCACTTGGACCCATTAATGCTACATATTCGCCTTTGTTTATTTGTAAATCGATTCCTTTTAAAACGTTTATAATTTCTGTTCCTAGAACGAAATCTCGTTTTATGTTGGTTATGTTGATGAGTGATTTTGACATATATAGTATGATTGCATTTTTTATTAGTAGCAATTAAAGAAGTAAAGTTACAAAGTTGAAGAAAAATAAACCATAATTATGTAAATTTTATGATAAAATATATAACATTAGAATTTTAAGAACTGTTTAAGTTTACATTAATATTTAAACTTATTTATTATGAAAAAAAATGTCTTAAAAATTGGATTGTTTTCAATGGTTTTACTAGGAATAGTTTCTTGTCAAAACAAAGAAAAAGAAATGGCTGATAAGAGAATTATGGCTTTAGAAAGTTATGTAGATTCGTTAAAAGCGGTTTCGGCAGCAGATTTAGAAACTAATTGGGAACAGATTTCTGTTGATTATGATAGAAAAACAACTGAAGCAAATGATGCAATGGCAAGTCTTGATGAAAGTGCTAGAACTACATCTCAAGCCAAAGTTGATGCAAGTAGCGCTAAGTATGATGAAATTAAAGTTTCTGTAACTACTAGTGTTGAAGCTAAAAAAATGGCTGCAACACCTGCTACTGCTCCAAATGCTAAGAGAGTATTGAGAGATAAATTATTTATGCCAGGACAAATGGGCGACGATATGAGTTTTTCTTGGGTAAACAAAGATAATATTTTAAGCGTTTATGATAAATTTTTTGAATCTTATAAAACTAATAAAGGAAGTTTTTCTAGAGAAGATTACGATGAAATTAAATTAATGTACGAAGCACTTGATAGCCGAAAAAACACTGTAGAAAAAGAAGGATTATCTAGTGAAGACAATACCAAAATTGCTTCTATAAAATTTAAATTTGGACCTATGTTTAAAATAAACAGAATGGGAGCCAAATCTGAAGAGAATCAAGAAGCTAAAGAATAATATTTTCTTTTAATATTAATTCAGGAAAATGACAATCTGGGAAGGTTGTCATTTTTTTTATGTTCTAATAATAAAATGCTCTTTTTCTTGTTGGGTTCTAAAAAACACAAAACCCCATTGAAACGTATCAATTGTTACTGAAACTTTGTTGTGATTTTTTATAATTTCCCAAGCTTCTTGCATTTCTGTTGACCAATGAATGTCATCAAAAATCCAAACAGAATCGTTAGTTATTGATGGTAATAAAAGTTCAAAATAATCTAATGTTGCTTTTTTTGTGTGGTTTCCGTCAAAGTAGATTAGTGAATTGGGTTGGGCTTTAACCCAATCATTTTTTAAAAATGTAGAAAATTCTGTATTTATAAATTCAATATTATTTAGATTTTGCAAATTACATTGATTTTTTGCAATTAACATTGTTTGAATACAACCTTCTAATGTTGTAATTTTCCCATCAG
>JAYVKR010000398.1:0-2561 GCA_043768185.1 Flavobacterium sp. | reverse complement strand
AAATATTTACCTCTTTAATGTTACTTTTTTGCGCTGTTTCTTTCAGTCAAATTGGAGGTAAATCTGTTTATCAATTTTTAAGTTTGGTAACTTCACCACGACAAGCAGCTTTGGGCGGAAAAGTACTAACAATTTATGATGAAGATGTAAATCAAATTCATTATAATCCTGCAACTATAAATCCAGAAATGGACAATCATTTGGCTTTAAACTACGGAAGTTATTTTGGTGATGTAACTTACGGAACAGCTTCCTATGCTTATACTTACGACAGACACGTACAAACATTTGCAGCAGGAATAAATTATGTAAACTACGGAAAATTGGAAGGTTATGATGAAAACGGAGTTAAAACTGCTTCATTTACAGGAAGCGATATTGCTTTAAGTTTTGGTTACGGTTACAACATACCGTTTACCGATTTTCATATTGGAGCAAATGCCAAATTAATTTCATCAACATTAGAAAGCTACAATTCTTTTGGAGCAGCTTTAGATTTAGGAGCACTTTTTATAGATGAAAAAAATGATGTAAATTGGGCATTAGCCATTAGAAATATTGGAACTCAAATAACAACATTTGCTGGAACGAAAGAAAAATTACCTTTAGAAGTATTGGTTGGAGTTTCTCAAGAAGTTGAAAATGTACCAGTTAGATGGCATTTAACATTAGAAAATTTACAACAATGGAAAATTGGTTTTTCCAATCCAAACAGAGCAATTGGTAGTATTGATGGCGAACCAACACCAGAAAAAGTAGGTTTTTTAAACAATGCTTTACGACATTTAGTACTTGGTGCAGAATTATTTCCAAATAGAGGTTTTAATTTAAGATTGGGATATAACTTTAGAAGAGCAGAAGAATTAAGAGTCTTAGAACAACGAAATTTTTCTGGAATTTCTCTTGGTTTTGGACTTAAAATGAATAAATTAAAATTTAATTATTCCTATTCAAGATACACTTTAGCAGGTAATACAAGTCTTTTTGGGTTAACAATAAATTTTTCTGACGATACATACAAACGCTAAAAATACAAACTTGAAAACTATAACTATTGCAATAGACGGATTTTCGTCAACAGGAAAAAGCACTTTGGCAAAACAACTTGCGCAACATTTAGGATATGTGTATGTTGACACTGGCGCAATGTATCGTGCAGTAACATTTTTTGCCATGCAAAACGGTTATATTTCTAATGATTTTTTCGATAAAGAAACTCTTATAAATGCATTACCATCTATAAAATTACATTTTGAATTTAATGCTGAATTAGGATTTGCAGAAATGTTTTTAAACAATACTAATGTAGAAAAAGAAATTCGAACGTTAGAAGTTTCTAATTTTGTTAGTAAAGTTGCTGAAGTTTCTCAAGTGCGTTCTAAATTGGTAGAACAGCAGAAAGAAATGGGAAAAAATAAAGCTATTGTAATGGATGGAAGAGATATTGGAACAGTTGTTTTTCCTGAGGCAGAACTTAAAATTTTTATGACTGCAAGTGCAGAAACTCGTGCGCAAAGAAGATTTGATGAGCTTGAAGCAAAAGGCGACAAAGTTACGTATGAAGATGTTTTAGAAAACGTTCAAAAGCGAGATTACATTGATACACACAGAGATGATTCGCCATTAGTTATGGCTAATGATGCAATAGAAATTGATAATTCTTATCTTAATAAAGAAGAACAATTTAAAGTGGTTTTAGAATTGGTTGAAGAGGTTTTAAACTCATAATCTATCCGTAAACTTGTCATTCTGACGAAAGATGAATCTCAGCAATTGTTGAATTTTTTTATGATATTATTTCATATGTAATCTTAATGATAAAATCAATGCAAACATTTGCATTTTTCAATTTTAATAGTAGATTTACATTCTATTAATACTATTTTAACTTTTATGGGAATTAAATACAGATTAACAGTAATGAGTTTTCTTCAATTTTTTGTTTGGGGTGCATGGCTTATTACAGTTGCAAATTATTGGTTTGGCACAAAACAATGGAGTGGTGCAGAATTTGGAGCTATTTTTTCAACACTAGGTTTGTCATCAATTATAATGCCTGCAATTACTGGAATTATTGCCGATAAATTTATAAATGCCGAAAAGTTATATGGAATTTTGCATATTCTTGGCGGAATTGCTTTGTTTTATATTCCACAAGTTGATAATCCTACCACATTTTATTATGTAATTTTTGCTGCAATGTTGTGCTATATGCCAACCATTTCATTGTCTAACTCTATTGCTTATAATATTCTTAAAAACAATAATTACGATGTTATAAAAGTTTTTCCACCAATACGAGTTTGGGGAACTGTTGGTTTTATAGCTGCCATGTGGTTAACCAATTTAACTGATAATAAAGCTTCGGCTAATATGTTTTACATTGCTGCAATTGCTGCAATAATTTTAGGTATTTATTCTTTTACTTTACCAAAATGTCCTCCACAAAAATTAATTTCTAGTGATGCTTCTTTAGTTCAAAAATTGGGTTTAGATGCGTTTAAACTTTTTGGAACTTATAAAATGGCATTGTTCTTTATATTTTCTATGTTTCTTGGTGG
>JAYVKR010000397.1:0-2116 GCA_043768185.1 Flavobacterium sp. | reverse complement strand
ATGATGAAAGAAGCAGATGCCTCAATTATATATGGTGGTTTTCTTGGTCTTTGTTATTTAACACCAATGTTAGGAGGATTTATTGCTGATAGATTTTTTGGTAACAGAAACTGTATTTTACTAGGTGGATTAATGATGGCAATTGGACAGTTTATGTTGTTCTTTAGTGCAAGTGTTTTTGGAACAAATTTAAGTTTGGCAACTACATTAATGTGGGCAGCTTTAGGAATTATAATCTTTGGAAATGGGTTTTTCAAACCAAATATTTCTAGTATGGTGGGAAGTTTATATCCAAAACAAGAAAAAACCAAACTTGATACCGCATTTACCATTTTCTATATGGGAATTAACCTTGGAGCTTTTTTAGGACAATTAATTTGTCCACTTGTTGGCGATGTTAAAGATGCTGGTGGAGTTAGAGATATTCACGCTTTCAAATGGGGATTTTTAGCTGCTGGAGTTGCAATGTTAATAGGAACAGCCGTATTTTATTTCTTAAAAAATAAATATGTAGTTACACCAGAAGGTAAACCATTAGGTGGATTGCCATCTCAAAATGATGCGTCAGATTTTGAAGAAGGCGAAGCTCAAAAAGCCGTTTTTACTACCAAAGCTTTACTTTTATCATTAGTTTCATTTGTAGCATTATTTTTTGTTTTCAGACACTTACTTGGTGGAGAAAATTTTGTAAAAACAATTATATATCCAATTATTTACGCATCTGGTTTAACTCTTGCAGGATTAATTGTATCTGATAGTTCTTTAACTAAAATTGAAAGAGATAGAATTTTTGTAATTTACATTGTTGCCTTCTTTATTATATTCTTTTGGGCAGCATTTGAACAAGCTGGATCTTCACTAACTTTTATTGCAGATAATCAAACCGATAGAAATTTCTTTGGCTGGAATATGCCACCATCGATGGTTCAAATCTTTAACGGAGCATTTGTATTTGCATTTGCATTACCATTTAGTATTTTATGGGATAAACTTAGAGCTAGTGGAAAAGAACCAATTTCACCAGTAAAACAAGCAATTGGTTTAGCATTAATTGCATTAAGTTATTTTATTTTAGCTTACAATGTAAAAGATTTAGGAAACAGTGGATTATTAGCCATAAAATGGTTGATACTTTTATATTTAATTCAAACATTTGCTGAACTTTGTTTATCACCAATCGGATTATCATTAGTTGGTAAATTATCACCAAAGCGTTTTGCTTCTTTACTTTTTGGAGTATTTTTTCTTTCAAATGCTGCAGGATATGCTTTAGCAGGAACATTAGGTTCAATCTTGCCTGCAACTGGCGATAAATTTTTAAAAGCCAAAGAATTGGGTATTGATTTACAAGGAGTTTTAAACAAAACAATTACTGCATCGCCAGAACAATTAGTGTTATTAGAAAAAGCTCAAATTAGTGCAACTAATCCAGTCTTTGCAGGATTTGAAATTCACAATTTATTTGAATTCTTTATGGTTTTTGTTGTTTTAACAGGAATTGCTGCATTGTTATTATTTGCTTTAACACCATTATTAAAGAAATTGATGCACGGAATTCGATAAGAATTTTTTAAAAATAAATTTATATCTTTCAAACCTACAAGAAATCCTTGTAGGTTTGTTTTTTAAAACTAATATATTATGTGGAAATCTCACCCAAAAGCATTGCCTTATTTATTTTTATCTGAAATGTGGGAACGTTTCGGTTACTATTTAATGATTGGAATTTTTACTTTATATCTTAAAGATGTCGAAGCAGGATTTGCAATGACCGAAAAAGAAGCTTCTGATTTATATGGAACTTTTATAGCGCTAGTTTTTCTAACACCATTTATTGGTGGTTTAGTTGCCGACAGGTATTTAGGATACAAAAAATCAATAGTAATTGGTGGAATTCTTATGGGAATTGGATATTTCATGATGGGAATTCACGATATTACTTCATTATACATAGCAATGACATTTGTAATTGTTGGTAACGGATTTTTTAAACCAAATATTTCAACACTTTTAGGAAATTTTTACAACGAAGATAAATATATAGAAAAGAAAGATGAAGGATACAATATTTTCTATATGGGAATAAATATTGGTGCTTTTATATGTAACTTTTTTG
>JAYVKR010000396.1:0-2034 GCA_043768185.1 Flavobacterium sp. | reverse complement strand
AAAAAGTTTAGCTTTTTTCTTTTTTTATTAAATAAAATGTATTTATATTGCGTTATAAATAAAACAACTTTAAAAATTACAAGTTATGAGTAAGTTCCGTTTAGATGAAGTAGATCATCAAATCTTAGATATGTTGATTGATAACACTAGAATACCTTTTACAGATATTGCAAAAAAATTATTAATTTCTGCTGGAACTGTGCATGTTAGAGTTAAGAAAATGGAAGATGCAGGAATTATTATGGGTTCTTCATTAACATTAGATTACGAAAAACTAGGATATTCTTTTATAGCTTACGTTGGCGTTTTCTTAAACAATACTTCGCAAACTAAATTTGTTTTAGAACGAATAAACGAAATACCGTTTGTAACTGTAGCGCACGTAACAACAGGAAAATTTAATATTTTCTGTAAAATAAGAGCTAAAGATACTAAACACGCTAAAGATGTAATCTTTATGATTGATGATATTGAAGGCGTTTACAGAACAGAAACTATGATTTCGCTAGAAGAAAGCATCAACGATAAAAAACGTTTAATGCATACTATATTTAAAGATATTTAATACAAAAAATTCTGCAAAATTTTATAACCTCATTAGTTTCGGCGAATGAGGTTTTTTTGTATCTTTAAATTTCAAATTTATAACAATGAAAAAACGAATTTTACTTTTAATTTCAGTTGTATTTGTTACTTATTTTTTACTACAATTTAAGTTTAAAAATGAAGATGAAAATTTCATTGTATATCAAGTAAATACTAAACTAGAGGAAATTAAATTGTAATATAAAAACGATGAAGGAATAAATTTTGGAAGTCTTGAAAATTTAAAAAACTATTTAAAAACAAAAAAACAAAAATTATTATTTGCAACCAATGGCGGAATGTATAAAAAAGACCATTCGCCACAAGGTTTATTTATAGAAAACAATAGTATTAAAAGTAAAATTGACACGTTAAACGGAAATGGAAATTTCTATTTAAAACCTAATGGAGTTTTTTATTTGACAGATAATAACATACCAATTATTTGTAAAACAGAAGATTATATTCAAAATAATCAAGTTAAATACGCAACCCAATCTGGACCAATGTTAGTAATAAATGGAAAAATTCATACTTCATTTAACAAAAATTCTAAAAATTTAAACATTAGAAATGGAGTAGGAGTTTTGCCAAATAATGAAGTAATTTTTGCAATGTCTAAAAAGGAAATAAATTTTTATGAATTTGCTCAATTTTTTAAAAGTAAAGGATGTAAAAATGCTTTGTATTTAGACGGATTTGTTTCTAGAACGTATTGTCCTAAAGCAAATTGGGTTCAAACTGATGGTGATTTTGGTGTTATAATTGACATTACAAATAATAAAAAATAACTATGTACACACTTCCAATAATAGAACGTTACAATGAAAATGTTATCTCTAAATATCAAATTTATAATAGTGTATTTATAACTTTACCGTTTGATTCTATTGATAATACTGGAGTTTTATTGCCACTTTTTTCAGAAGTTTGCGACACTGGTTTAAAAAATAATTTAAGTCCAATTGAAATTGTAAATTCTTTTTCGCAAAAGTATTTAGGAACAGTTTCTGAAGGAGAAAAGATTGATTTACTATTTCGATTTATTCAATATATAGAACGTCAAATTGTACTTTTTGATGCTATTGAAGATGCAGCATTTTCTGTTGTAAATAACTTGGAAGGAAATGGTTCGCTAAGAGAAGTTAAAGACAAAGTTGAAGCAGAAAATAAGCAAAATGAGTTGTTGCATTTTTTAGAAAATTTCAACGTAAGAACAGTTTTAACAGCGCATCCAACACAATTTTATCCTGGTGCTGTATTAGGAATTATAACCGATTTAACAGATGCAATTAGAGAAAATAATTATCTAAAATAAAAGAATTGTTAGCGCAACTTGGCAAAACTCCATTTATTAAAAAAGAAAAACCAACGCCACTTGATGAAGCCGTAAGTTTAATATGGTATCTAGAAAATGTATTTTATCAAACTAGTGGTGAGATGATTCAG
>JAYVKR010000395.1:0-8587 GCA_043768185.1 Flavobacterium sp. | reverse complement strand
TTTGATTACAATAAGAAACTTATAAAATAGTTACTTTTGTAAACTTTGTAAAAATAATCGTTTTAAAGCGGTTTATCAAATATAATTCAAAAATTGTGCCCAATGAATGTGAAACCAATTTTTATACTTGCCATTGAAAGTTCCTGCGACGATACAGCTGCGGCTGTTTTGCAAAACAACAAAGTACTTTCCAATGTTGTTGCAGGGCAAAAAATACATGAAGAATATGGTGGTGTTGTACCTGAATTAGCCTCAAGAGCGCACCAGCAAAACATTGTACCAGTGATAGATATGGCTTTAAAAAAAGCTGGTATTTCAAAATCAGATCTTACCGCTATTGCCTTTACACAAGGCCCAGGATTAATGGGTTCACTACTTGTTGGAACGTCTTTTGCAAAATCGCTTTCAATGGCATTAAATATTCCTTTAATTGCTGTAAACCACATGCACGCACATATTTTAGCTCATTTTATAGATGAAGAAGGTTATGACAAACCAAAATTTCCGTTTTTAGCATTAACAATTTCTGGTGGTCATACTCAAATTGTTAACGTAAAAAGTTTTTTTGATATGGAAATTATTGGCGAAACAACTGACGATGCTGTTGGAGAAGCATTTGATAAAAGTGCAAAAATAATGGGATTGCCTTATCCTGGTGGACCATTAGTAGATAAATTTGCCAAAGAAGGAAACCCAAAAGCGTATCAATTTACTAAACCAAAAGTTTCAGGATTGAATTTTAGTTTTTCGGGTTTAAAAACTCAGATTCTTTATTTTATTCAAAAGAATGTTGCAGTGAATTCAAAATTTATTGAAGAAAATAAAAACGATATTTGCGCTTCAATTCAATATACAATTATAGAAATATTGATGGAAAAACTAAAAATGGCAGTTGCCGAGACAGGAATTACGCAAATTGCAATTGGTGGTGGCGTTTCTGCAAACTCTGGAATTAGAGAAACTTTAAAAGAAAGTGAAGTAAAATTGGGTTGGAAAACATTCATCCCAAAATTTGAATACACCACAGATAATGCTGCAATGATTGGAATTGTAGGTTATCAAAAATATTTACATAATAAGTTTGAAAATACAGCGGTTGTATCTAAAGCCAGAATTGAATTTTAATATGCAATTATTCTATAATCCTACTATTTCTTATACCAACACTTCGTTTGTATTTGACAAAGAAGAAAGTAAACATATCATTAAAGTGTTACGTAAAAAAGAAAGCGATATTCTATTTGTAACCAATGGTTTAGGTTTTTTATTTAAAACAGAAATTAAATTAGCATCTGATAGTAAATGTACTGTAAATATTATTTCATTTAAAGAACAAATAAAACCAAAATATAATTTACATTTGGCAGTTGCTCCAACCAAAATGAACGAACGTTACGAATGGTTTTTAGAAAAAGCAACAGAAATTGGAGTTCAAGAAATTACGCCAATAATCTGTGAACATTCTGAAAGAAAAATTATAAAAATTGATAGATTTCAAAAAATTATAGAATCGGCAATGAAGCAATCGTTGCATTATTTTATTCCAAAATTAAATGAGCCAATATTATATAAAGATTTTATTAAAAAAGAATTTAAAGGACAAAAAATTATTGCGCATTGTGAAGAAACAGATAAAAAATCTTTAAAATCTGAATTGAAATCTAATGAAAATGTTACCTTATTAATTGGACCAGAAGGAGATTTTTCAATTAAAGAAATTCAACAAGCATTGCATAATAATTTTATTGCAGTATCTTTGGGAAATACTAGATTAAGAACAGAAACTGCTGCAATTGTGGCTTGTCACAGTGTAGTTTATACAAACGAATAATTTATGAAAAAAATACTTTTTGTCGTTTTAATAATTTCATCAATTGGATATTCTCAAGAAATTGCGCTTTTAAAATATAATGGTGGTGGCGATTGGTATGCCAATCCTACTTCATTACCAAATCTTATAAAGTATAGTAATCAAACCATAAAAACTACCATAAAACCAAAACCTGCAACGGTAGAACCAAGTAGTCCAGATTTATTTTCTTATCCTTTTATACACATGACAGGCCACGGAAATGTTGTTTTTAGTGATTCTGATGTAGAAAATTTAAGAAATTATCTTCTCTCTGGTGGATTTCTTCATATTGATGACAATTATGGATTGAATGAATTTGTTCAAAAAGAAATTAAAAAAATATTTCCTAACAATAATCTTGTAGAAATTCCTGCTAATCATCCTATTTTTCAGACACCAAATAATTTTGCTGGTGGATTACCTAAAATTCACGAACACGATGGTAAAAGACCACAAGCTTTTGGCATTTTTGAAAACAATAGATTGGTTTTACTTTTTACCTATGAGTGCGATTTAGGTGATGGTTGGGAAGATCCAGAAGTTAATAATGACCCAAAAGAAGTTAGAGAGAAAGCTTTAAAAATGGGTGCCAATATTTTATTTTATATTTTTAATAATTAAAGTATTTAAAATTAAAAATGTAGTTCATCGATAATTTAATAAATTATTAGAAAATAATTTTTTTATTCAAAGTTAATAGTATAAAATTGCTACCTAATTAACCTATTAACCACATTTTATGAAAAAATTAATTTTATCAGTATCTTTAGTAGCGATGCTGTTTTCTTGTCAGAAAGAAGATTCTGCTTCATCAACTTTTACTGAAAACGCCTCTAGAAAAGTATGTGCTTCTCAATATGTTTTAAATGCACAATTACAAGCTAATCCAGAGTTGGCATTAAAAATGAACAAAATTGAAGCGTTTACAGAAAGTTTTATTAAAAGTGGCGATTTTAGTCGTTTAGTAAACGGAAAAATTGAAATCCCAGTGGTAGTAAATGTTTTGTATAGAACAGCTGCAGAAAATATTTCTTTAACTCAAATTCAATCTCAAATTGACATTTTAAACAAAGATTTTAATGCTTTAAATTCCGATTATAATCAAGTTCCAGCTTTGTTTTCTGGAGTAAAAGCTAATGTTGGAATATCATTTGTATTAGATCAAGTAATTAGAAAATCTACAACTAAAACTTCTTGGGGAACAGCAGATGCAATGAAAAAAACCAATCGTGGCGGTATTGCACCAACTTCTCCTACTACAAAATTAAATTTTTGGGTATGTACAATTGGTGGCGGAATTCTTGGTTATGCACAATTTCCTGGAGGTTCATCTGCAACAGATGGTGTAGTTTGTGATGGTAAATATGTTGGAAATACTGGTTCTGCAGTAGCACCATTTAATTTAGGTAGAACAGCAACGCACGAAGTTGGTCACTGGATGAATTTACGTCACATTTGGGGCGACGCAACTTGTGGTAGCGATTTAGTTGCAGATACACCAACTCACAATACATCTAATTTTGGAATTCCTGCATATCCTCATTACAGTACTTGTTCTGGAACTCCAGTAGAAATGACCATGAATTATATGGATTATACAGATGATGCTGGAATGTATATGTTCTCTACAGGACAAAAAGCTAGAATGGATGCAATTTTTGCAGTTGGCGGTGTAAGAGCTTCTTTTAGAAACTAAAAAAATTAAATTTAAATATTTTTAAACTCGTTCGCAATTGTGAACGAGTTTTTTTTATCTTTATAATCTAATAAAAAACTATGACTTCTAAAATTATTGCTAACGGAATTCTAAGAGCATTAGGCGTTCTAGCTTTGCTTTTTATTTCATTATATTTTGTATATTCCATTCAAACTATACTAGTATACGTTATAATTTCAATAATACTTTCGTTAATTGCCAATCCAGTTGTAGAATTTTTAAGAAGACGATTTAAATTTTCTAACACACTTGCAGTAATTACTACTTTACTATTATTTTTATTACTATTAATAGGTTTGGTAATGCTTTTTGTACCATTAATTATCTCTCAAAGTAATAATTTATCGTTGCTAGATACCAATTCTATACAAGCAAGAGTTGTGCAACTTTACACTCAATTAACACATTATTTAGAAAAAAGAAACCTAGATTTTGAAAAAATAATAAACAAATCCGACATAACCTCTAAGCTTAATTTTTCATTTCTTACCAACTTCTTCAATTCAGTGTTAGGAACGTTAAGTAGTTTTGGCATTGGGCTTGCCACTACTCTATTTATAACATTTTTTTTCTTAAAAGACAAAGTACAATTTATAGTAGGTGTAAAAAAAATCTTACCAGACAATAATGAAGATAAAATATTAAATTCATTAGAAAAAATAAACCACATGCTAACTAGATATTTTATAGGTTTAATAATTCAATTAACCATAATTTGTATTTTATATTTAATAGTTTTATTAATTTTTGGAGTAGAAAACGCCTTTGTTATTGCCTTTCTTTGCGCCATTTTAAACATAATTCCCTACATTGGTCCGTTAATTGGTTCAATACTAGCAGGCATTTTAACAATGCTTTCTAACATTAATAACGACTTTCAAACCATAACATTACCAACTATGATTTACGTAACATTAGGTTTTTTTATAGTTCAATTAATAGACAATAACATATCATCGCCCATAATATTTTCTAAAAGTGTAAATTCACATCCGTTAGAAATTTTTTTGGTCATATTAATAATAGGAACACTTTTTGGCATTACAGGAATGATAATTGCAATTCCACTTTACACCATAATAAAAATATTTGCCAAAGAATTTTTTCCAGATTATAAAGTTATTAAAGTTCTAACTAAAAATCTTTAAATTTCTAGGAACGAAACACTAGGCATTTTAGCAATCCATATTCCTGCTATCCGTTTCAATACCACAAGAAAAATGTGGTATTTACTCTTTTATCAGGGTTAAATAATTTACTTTTGGCTTCTCTACACTATTTTACAAAATGATAATTTCGCAACTAGTACAACCAGAAATTCAAGAATTTATAAATAAAAATATAGATAAACCAATTGCTACAATTGCATTACAAAAAAATCCTTTTCCACAACTAGATTTTAAAATTATCCTTAACCAAATAGAAGCTAAATTTAAATCCAAAGTAAAACTTTCTACTTGGTATAATTGTTCAAATATAGTTTATCCAAGTAAAATTTCAATAGAACAAACCTCGTCACAAGTTACTGCAAACTATAAATCTACACTAGTTCAAGGAGAAACTTTAATAGATTTAACTGGCGGCTTTGGAGTAGATACTTTCTATTTTTCTAAAACAATAAATCAAGTAACACATTGCGAAATTAATTTAGAATTATCATCAATAGTTTCTCATAATTTTAAACAATTAAAAGTTTCAAAAATTACTTGTATTGAAGGAGATAGCTCAGAAATTTTAGAAAATTTAAACCAACAATTTGACACAATTTACATAGATCCATCAAGAAGAAACGATGCCAAAGGAAAAGTATTTATGCTAAAAGATTGTTTGCCAAACGTACCAGATTTACAAGATTTTTATTTTAAATATTCTAACAAAATTTTAATTAAAACTTCACCAATACTAGATATATCTGCAGGATTGTTAGAATTAAAAAATGTAAAAACAATTCATATTGTAGCCGTAGAAAACGAAGTGAAAGAATTACTTTGGGAAATAGAAAAAGATTATAAATCATCAGTAGAAATAAAAACCATAAATTTTATTAAAGAAAAACAAGAAATTTTTAATTTTAAACAAAATTCCAATACCATTTCTAGTTACAGTTTACCAAAAAAATATTTGTACGAACCCAACAGTTCTATAATGAAATCTGGAGGTTTTAATGAAATTGGAAATCATTTTGGTCTAGAAAAACTTCATCAACATTCGCATTTATACACATCTGATGAAAAAATAGAATTTCCTGGCAGAATTTTTGAAATACAAAACTCCATAGAATATTCTAAAAACAATATGAAAGAGTTTCTAGAAAACAGTAAATCCAACATAACAACACGTAATTTTCCAGAAACGGTAGAAAATATTCGAAAAAAATGGAAAATTAAAGATGGAGGAAACCAATATTGTTTTTTTACAACCAATAAAAATGATACCAAAATAGTGTTAATTTGCACCAAAATTTAAAACCATAATGAAACCAATTTCACTTAGCTTATTTTTATTTATTTCTACACAATTAATTGCACAAACAAATTGCGATTACAGTAGTAATGTTTCTGACAGTATTGGAACTTATAAATCTACCAAAGACTATATTGTAAGCGAAAAAATATTTGGAGGACACTCAGAAAATATTTTCTTTTCATTAGTAAAAACAGACGATTTGCCATCATTAAACGTTCAATTCATAGCTAAAAATATGGATTTTATAAAAGCAAATTGTTTTGATAAAAATTCTAAAATTTATTTTCAGTTAAATAATGGAAAAATAATTACAATGTTTCACATTGATAGTGAAAGTTGTGGAACAATAATAAGAGACGATAAAAGTTTCAATAACAGAATTTTAACTGGTTACTTTCTTTTTATGAAAGATTCATTTGAAGATTTAAAAAGTTCACCTATTTCTTTTATGAGAATAATATATGCTACAGAAACTATAGATTATAATTTTAAATCTGAAATTGTATCAGAAATGGATACTAAAACCTATAATCCTGAAAATTATTTTATCAATTATTTAAAATGTATTGAGTAAATTTTTAGTCACATTTCCATTTAAAATTAGCAACAGCATCTTTTTGGCTATCAATTAAATTATAATGCCACCATTCTGAATCGAACGATTTAAAATTATTTTTAAGCATAACTTGTTTTAAATAAGCTCTATTTTTTTTAACTTCCTCAAATACTTTTTCATAATTATGACTTGATTCTGGTCCAAAAAAATCAAATGTAGTTCCCATATCAAGTTCAATTCCATTTTTATCAATTAAAGTAATATCAACTGCTCCACCACGATTGTGTATTGAACCTTTTTTAGGATCGGCAACATAATTAGCATCTGGAACCAATTTCCACATTTCTTTTTGAACATCAATTGGTCTGTAACAATCAAATATTTTTATAGAAAATCCTTTTAGTTTAAATTCGTTATTTGCAGCAATTAAACTTCTTACTGTTTTAAATCTTAAATAACAAGAGGCACAATCATACACTTTAGTTTTTAAAAAATTATCTGTAGTTGCATATTTCATATCTAACATAAAATTGCCATTAAAATCTTTAATATTTACAAATGTGGTATCGTCAATACGTTCAATATCAGATGTATTTATTAATTCTATTTTATTTTCAGCAGTAACCTCTGTTTTTTGAACAACACTATTTAAGGTAGATTTACAAGAGAAAAACAAATGTAAAATGCAACATAAAATTAAATAATATTTATTTTTACTCATAATTATTGTTTCTTTTTTAATTCGTCTAAGTTATACTGATAAAAATTTCCACCAAGTTTTTTACTTCTTTCGTCAGATACATAAATTGTGTTATTATCTTTAAAACAAACTCCTTCTTTTTGGGTATCATCAGCAAGATTTAGCTTTGTTACTTTACCATTTAAAAATGCATCATCAATAAAATCTTCAAACAACCAAACTTGATTATGAGAAAGTAACACTATTTTTTTATTATCTGGCGATAGTGCAGCACTGGTTACTGCACAAGTACTATAAGAATCACAAGTTTTAAATTTACCAATTAAAACAGCTTTGTGATTGCCTGCACTATTTGGAATTTTATACATTAACGTCGTTCCGTCAAAATTTTTACTTCTGTTTTTGGTAAATAAATAAAAATTATTATTGTATTCAAAAAATGATTCACAATCATAAAATAATTCTTTCTTGCTAGGCGGAAACTCGGTTTGTTCTTCATAATAAAAAGAAACTTTATAATTTGAAATAGCTTTATTTGAGTTTAATTTTTCCTTACCAATTTGATATATTGCTGAATCTTTTCTAGAATTATCATTATTTCCAAAATCACCAATATATAAGTTACCCTTTATGTCAGAAGTTAAATCTTCCCAATCAATATTTTCTAGATCATTTATTGCAATGGTATTTTTAATTTCACCGGTTGCATCCAAACCATAAATTTCATTTTCATTTCCGCTATCTTCAATTGTCCAAATTAAATCAGAATTTAAAGATTTATGAATTCCAGAAACTTCTTTTAAGCTCTCAGGAAATGAAAACATAAAATTATTTTCTACAGAAGCTGTTCCACAACCAATAAAAAGAAAAATTGTAAAAAAAGATATAAATTTCATAACTAGATTTTAAAAAATTTGTATCTGTAAAGATAAATATATAAAACAAAAAAACCTTCTTTTTCAAGAAGGTTTTAAAGTGACCCAGTCAGGATTCGAACCTGAGACCTACTGCTTAGAAGGCAGTTGCTCTATCCAGCTGAGCTACTGGGCCAAAAAAAATAAAAATTATAATTTTAATAAAAATCATAATTAAAGTCGGGGTGGCAGGATTCGAACCTGCGACCTCCTGCTCCCAAAGCAGGCGCGATAACCGGGCTACGCTACACCCCGAAAAAGTTATCTATAAAATAAATAAATTTAAAAAGCGGAGAGTAAGGGATTCGAACCCTTGGTACAGTTTCCCATACGCATGTTTAGCAAACATGTCCTTTCGGCCACTCAGGCAACTCTCCAAGCT
>JAYVKR010000394.1:0-20182 GCA_043768185.1 Flavobacterium sp. | reverse complement strand
AAAATTAGTAAACCTTTGCTCCAACTACCAATAAAATATCTGTTTTTAGCATCTTGATGAATGGCTTTTATATCAACTTTGCCATCAAAATATTTTTTTAAATTGTATTCTTTAACAATTTTATCTTCTATAGTTGATACTCCGTTTAATGATTCAAATACTGGATTTCCTAAATTATTTTTTATAATTACATCGCTACTAAAGTTTGGATTATGAGTTTTAAGATATTTAAAATTGTTTCTACTATCAACATTAAATTCTAATATTCCATTATTTCTAGTTGCTGTAAAGAGTTTGTTATCTGTTTTAAGTATAGAATAAATAAAGTTATTGTAAAGAAAAGAATTATTTTTATAACCTACATATTGTTGAATATGAGATTTGTACAAGCCAAGTCCAGATGTTCCAATATATAAATTTTTAGAATTATCTACAAAAAAACATTTTACATTGTAACCGTCAAATGTGTTAGATTTATCAAATGATTGTAACTCGTTATTTTTTAAAAGTTTAATAGAATTTTGACTAAATGATGCAATCCAAAAAGCGCCACTTTTACTCAAAAAAATAGAAGTAATAGGATAATTATTTAACTTGAGAGATTTAAATAATTTTAATGAGGAGTTTTCAATAGAGTAAATAGTAGCATTTTCGTCTCCAACAAATAATTTTTTACCAGCACTTTTTGTAATAGAAGTTGATTTTTCAGTTAATTTTTCGAATTTATTTTTTTCTAATAAATTAATCTTAAATAAGCCATTAGTTGCAGCAATATAAAGTGTATGTTCAGCATCACATTCGGCAGAATTAATTTCTGAATACAGAAAGTCATTGTTAAATAATTGTTTTATTTGGTAGTTTAAATTTAATGTAATTATTTCTTTATCTGAAATGCAAATTATTTTATTAGTACATTTTACTAACTTAAAGAAATTATTAGATTGTAAATTGGGGTTGTTTAATTTTGAAATATTTTTAAATTCTATTCCATCAAATATAAAAATGCCACTATAATTTGTAGATACTATTAAATTTTTATTGTTATCTTCTACAATACTTGTAATAAAAGTTCCTGTTAAACCCTTATTTTTATCATAAGTAGTATAATTTGTGCCGTCGTATTTTACTAAACCTCCACCATCTGTTCCCATCCAAATAATATTTCTACTGTCTTGAAAAACACAAGTTATTGTAGAAGATGGCAATCCATTTTCTTGATTAATAGATTGAAAGTCATAAACTTGACAATACAAATTTGATGATAAAGCAAGTAAAAATAGTAATAAGTAGTTTTTAAAATTCATATAAATTTCACATTCTAAAAAAATATAAATTTGAAAATAATGATATTAAATTCACAGAAATTTAAGAAAACAATCCTATAAAAACAAAATTTATGTTAACTTTAATAGGTTTAATCGCTTAACCAAAAATAAAAGTTAAAAAATATAAATTTTCTGACAACAATTAAATTTGTAAGTTTTTATAAAAATCCCCATCTAAATCCTGTATAAATATCACCTTGTTTAGAATCTGTAATTAAAGCAGTTACAATTGAGCTTGAACCTAAGTAAAATCCGCCAACTCTAAAACCAATTCCAGAAGTAAATCCAGAAATTTCGCTACTATTAAAAGGAGCAAAAATCTCAAAAATTCCTGTTGTAAATCTTGGTGTTACAGTAAAAACGTTTTGAACTGTTATTTGATCATTATCGTTATTATCATTAATTTTTTGTTGTAAAAATCCTGTAATATATAGTTTAGAAATTAATTTTACATCTGCATATAAATTTAAAGTAGTTGGTAATTTTACTTTAAAATCTTTGTTAGAATTAGTTTTGGTTAAAAAACCGCTGTTTAAAAGTATGATTTCTATTTGTTGAAGGTTATCAACATTTTCAAATTGATTTAAATTTAAACTTTGATTTCCTTGAATGGATAAATTATAATTGGTAGAATTATTGTTAGTATCTTTAAAAGTCATAGAACCTATGTTTCTAATAGATAAACCAGTATTTAGTTTATATTTATTAGAAGCTGTAGTTGCATCTTTCCATTGAAAATTTACACCTAAATCACCAGAAAACCCATTTAATCCACCAAATACTGATTTAGAATAATCATTAAAATTAGAAAAACTGTTGGCTAAACCACCAGAATAAGCAATGTTTAAATTGGCAGTTGTATTTCTTAAATCTACTTGTCCAAGAGAACTAGCTGTAATTGTTCCGTTAAATTTATCTAGACCTAAATTAGCATACGAACCAGGAAAAAGCAGTTTAAATGTTGCTCCAATACTAAATTTATAACGTTCATTATCTAGCAAATTTCTAGCACCTGTAAATCCAATTTCACCCCAAGTTGTGCCATTCAATCTTTGATTATAGTCATTATTAATTGAGGTAGAACTTCCTAATAAGTTACTTAATCCAGAATTTACCAATGCATCACCAAGTTTAGGATCTACGTCTACAATAGCTAGTTTTCCTTGAATTTTAGAAGTAATTCCAAAAGCCCATTTTTTAAATTTAAAGCCAAAACTTGGACCATAAATCTCTGCATCAGCTCTAAGATTTACTGGATCATTACCTTTAAATATAAGTGTTTCTAAACTAGTATTTGAAAATAAATCATTAAAACCAACTTTATTATTAGATACATTAATACTAGTACTTAATAAGCTTCCTTCAAAAGTATTTTTCATATTTACCAACTCTGCCGGATTATTACTAGCATTTAAAATTCCTACTCTACTAGAAGTACTAATTCCTGCAAAGTGTTCTTGGCTGTATGAGTATGAGGTGATTATAAAAACTAAAGCAAAAAGTGATTTTTTCATAAGATATTTTTTGTAAAATTATTCATATCTAAAATTAAATATTTATAAAAATACAAAAATATGTTACATAATTAACATAAATTCCACAAAACATCAGTTGGAGTAGGAGCAGTTATGGTAATATTTTCTTTAGTTACTGGATGTGTAAAACTTAGTTTTCGTGCATGTAAATGAATTCCGCCATCGGTATTACTTCTATCAAAGCCATATTTTAAATCGCCTTTTATAGACGAACCAATTGCTTGAAGTTGCGCTCGAATTTGGTGATGTCTTCCTGTATGAAGATTTATTTCTAATGCAAAATAATTGTTTAATTCTTTAATAATTTTATAGTCTAAAGATGCTAATTTACTATCTGGCACTTCTTTTAAATGCGCTTTAGAAGTATTATTTTTTTCATTTCTTTTAAGATAATGAATTAATTTATCTTCGTTCTTAGCAGGTTTATTTTTCACAATTGCCCAATAGGTTTTTTGAGTTTCACGGTTGCTAAACAATTCATTTAATCTTGTTAAAGCTTTACTAGTTTTTGCAAAAACTACAATTCCAGTTGTTGGTCTGTCTAATCTATGAACAACGCCAAGAAAAACTTCTGCAGGTTTATTGTATTTGTCTTTTATGTATTCTTTAACAACTTCAGATAAAGGTTTGTCGCCAGTTTTATCGCCTTGAACAATATCGCCAACACGTTTATTAATTACAATAATGTGATTGTCTTCGTGAAGAATTTGAAGATTAGATTTTGTTGAGATTATTTTTTCTGACATTATTTTACCTAATTATCTAATATTGCTCACTAGCATTAGGAAAATCTTGACTTTTAACATCAGCAACATAATTTCCTATTGCCTTTGTCATTTGATCGTATAAATCTAGATAACGTCTTAAAAATCTTGGACTAAATTCATTATTCATTCCCAACATATCATGAATTACAAGAACTTGACCGTCAACACCGCCACCAGCTCCAATTCCAATAACAGGAATAGAAATGCTTTTGGCAACTTTTTCAGCTAAATGTGCAGGTATTTTTTCTAAAACCAAGGCAAAACATCCTAATTTTTCTAATAATTGGGCATCATCAATTAATTTCTCTGCTTCTTCATCTTCTTTTGCTCTAACAGTGTAAGTTCCAAATTTATAAATAGATTGTGGCGTTAAACCTAAATGTCCCATTACTGGAATTCCGGCATTCAATATTTTTTTAATTGAATCTTTAATTTCTCTTCCACCTTCAAGTTTTACTGCATGTCCGCCACTTTCTTTCATAATTCTAATAGACGAACGCAATGCTTCTTTAGAGTCAGATTGGTAACTACCAAAAGGTAAATCTACCACAACCAAAGCACGTTCTATTGCTCTAACAACGCCACTTGCGTGATAAATCATTTGATCTAGTGTAATTGGTAATGTAGTTTCGTGTCCAGCCATAACATTACTAGCAGAATCGCCAACTAATATAACGTCAACTCCAGCAGTGTCTACAATTTTTGCCATTGTAAAATCGTATGCTGTTAACATTGAAATTTTCTCGCCATTGGCTTTCATTTCAATTAATGATTTTGTTGTAATTCTTTTGTAATCTTTTTTGGCTACTGACATTGAATATTAAATTAAAATTTCAAATATTATATTTATTGCTGTAAAAGTACTAAAATCGATTTGTTTTAAATAAAAAAAATGGACTTGAAATAAATCAAATCCACAAAAAAAATAATAATAGTAGGTTATAACTATTTTTTTAAATCTTTAAATTCTACATCCATTGCAAATGCCGAATTTGTTTTTTCTACAACCAGTTCTTTTAATAAACTAAAACTAGCAGTTTTTTTATAATTTAATGATGATGTTGCAAGTGTAATTGTATAATTTCCAGCATCGGCAAGCCAACAATTTCTTGATGTAACAAATGATGCTAAATCTTTAGGATTTAATGTTAATGTTATTGTTTCACTTTCGTTTGGTTGTAATAATTTGGTTTTTGCAAATGCTTTTAATTCTGAATTTGGTTTATCAATACTTTTATTTGGAGCTGACAAATACAATTGAACTACTTCTTTTCCTGCTACTTTGCTAGTATTTTTTACAGAAATTGATACAGTAATTTTATTTGTAAAAGTTTTAGAACTTACTTTTACATTAGAAAATTCAAAATTGCTATAAGACAATCCGTATCCAAATTCGTAAGATGGTTTAACATTAAAACTATTAAAATATCTGTATCCAACATAAATTCCTTCTTCATAATTTACGTCGGTAGGATTTTCTGCTGGAGTTCCAACCCAATATTTAGTTGCAATTGCATCACTATAATTTACAGGAAATGTCATAGTTAATTTTCCAGAAGGATTTATTTTTCCAGATAAAACATCGGCTACAGAATTTCCTGCTTCTTGTCCTGGTTGCCAAGGTAAAATAATGGCATCAACTTTATCTTTCCAACTTGCGGTTTCAATTACGCCACCAATATTTAAAATTACTATTACTTTTTTTTCCTTAGCATGAAAAGCATCAGAAATAGCATTTATTAAACTGATTTCATCATTTGCTAAATTAAAATCTTCCTCAATTTTTCTATCGTCGCCTTCGCCAGCATTTCTTCCTATTGTTAAAATTGCAATTTCGGCAGAATTCGCTTTACTTTCTATCATTTCTTTACTTAAAACCAATTCAGAAATTCGTTTTGGAGTTGCTAATAATCCACCATTTTTTTCTCTTCGTTCTAGTTCTTTAGCTTTTTCAGCAACTGCATATGGTTTGTATATATTTTCTAAATCAGAATCTATTTTAAATCCTGCATTATTTAAACCATCAAGTAAAGAAATTGTGTATGCTTCATTTACATCGCCACTTCCAGTTCCACCAGAAATAAAATCGTAAGATGTAACACCAAACAACGCAATTGAAGATAACTTTGTTGCTATTGGTAACGTGTTAGAATTATTTTTTAACAAAATAGTTCCTTCTGCAGCAACTTGCCTAGTAACGGTTGCGTTTTCTTTTAAATTTGGTTTATTAGAATAGTTATAATTATTCATTGATGGCGATTTAAAAACCAATTCTAATATTCTAGTTAAGTTTTTATTTACAGCAGCATTTGATAATTTTCCATTTTTTAAATTTTCTAAAATTGCCGCTTTTTGCGATGCTGTTCCTGGCATTAATAAATCATTTCCAGATGTTAATTGTGCAGTAACATCACTTACAACATCTAAACCAAATGAAGGTTTTTTTCCATCATAACCGCCAAACCAATCGCTCATTACCAAACCTTTATAATTCCATTCTTTTCTTAAAACTGTAGTAAGTAAATCGTTATATTGAGAAGTATAAGTTCCGTTAATTAAATTGTATGATGACATTATTGTCCATGGTTTTGCTTCTTTTACAGCAATTTCAAATCCTTTTAAGTAAATTTCTCTCATTGCTCGTTCACTAACATGAACATTAACGCCCATTCTATTGCGTTCTTGATTGTTAGCTGCAAAATGTTTAATAGAAACTCCAACACCATTAGATTGAATTCCGTTTACAATAGAAGCTGCAATTTTTCCTGTAAGTAATGGATCTTCACTGTAATATTCAAAATTTCTTCCACATAATGGGTTTCTATGAATGTTCATTCCTGGACCAAGTAACACATCTACACCATATTCTTTTACTTCATTTCCCATTGCTTTTCCAACCTCAAATATAAGTTTTTCGTTCCAAGTTGATGCTAATGCGGTTCCAACAGGAAAAGCTGTACTATAATATTTTTTGCTATCATTAATTCTAGTGGGATTAATTCTTAATCCTGCTGGACCATCAGAAACTATTACACTTTTTATTCCTAATCTTTTTATTTCAAATGTTGCTCCAGCTGCACCAGGAACTTTTCCTTGATAACCTTCTGTAGTAAATTTTAATTTTTCTACATCAAATCCTGGCATTCCAATTCCTATTAATAAACTTGCTTTTTCATCATCTGTCATTTTACTAATTAAATCTTGAATTCTATCATTTATTGGCAATCGATAGTCTTCATATTTATCTAGTTTTCCATTTAAATTTAAATCAGAAAAGGTAAATCCATCAATGGTTATTATAGAATTATATACCGTTTTATTTTTCCAAGAAACACTAGAAAAAAGTAATGTTAAATAAAGCAATGTTGTTGTTATAGTTTTAAAAGAATTATTTTTCATTTTGGTTAATAAATTAAGTTAAATTCATTGCTTCATTATGAAGCAATATTAAAAAATATTTTTTATATTTACTATAAAAAAGAAATTAAAAATTAAAATATTTTTACTTTAAATTTACAGCAAGTTATTAAGTACGTACATTAGCAATGAAAATAGAATAATGGAGTTTAAAAAAATAATCGAAGAAAAGTCAGAAGAATCTTGGAAAATCTATATTCCCAATTTATCTATAGATTGTGTGGTTTTTGGATATTATGATGCCACATTAAAAGTTTTAGTAACAAAAATAAAAGATCAAAATCTTATTAGTCTTCCTGGCGGATATATTTTAAAAACAGAAAATTTATTTGATGCTGCAAAGCGAATATTATTTGAAAGAACTGGAGCAGAAAATATATATTTACAACAATTTAAAGTTTTTGGTGATTTAAACAGATCGGAAGATTTTTTTAAAGACTTTGATGATAAAATTTGGAACAAACAACGTTTTATTTCTGTAGGATATTATGCATTAGTAGATTACACAAAAGTAAATTTAGTAATTGATTACATTTCTGATACTTGTGAATGGAAATCTATTAGTGAACTATCAGATTTTATGATGGATCACAAAATTATTTTTGATAAAGCACTGCAAACATTACAAAAACAATTAAATCATAAACCAATTGGTTACAATTTATTGCCTAAAAAGTTTACCATGCCAGAACTTCAAAATTTATATGAAATAATTTTAGATAAAAAATTAAATCGTGGTAATTTTTACAGAAAAATACTTCGTTATGATATTTTAGAAAAATTAGACGAAAGCAGAAAAGGTGGTGCTCACAAAGCTCCAGTTTTATATAAATTTGATTTAATAAAATATCAAATTGCATTAAAAGAAGGTTTTAACGAAGGTTGGTAATTTTAAAATTAAACTAAAATCATGAAAATATATATACTACTTTTTTTTATTACTTTTTCAAACATTTCTTTAGCACAAAATAATGCTTCTCAGGATGAAGTTAAATAAACAATTGAAAATTTTTTTGTTGCCTTTCATGCAAAAGATACTATTAAATTAAAAATAATTTGTTCATATAAGATGATTTTACAATCTGTTTTAGAAAATTCTGTAGAAACAAAATTAACATTTGAATCTGTTTCTAAATTTTACAAATCTATTGCAACAATACCAACAACTATGACATTTCTAGAAAAAATTCTAAGTTATTCAATTCAAGTTGACGGAGCAATTGCAAATGTTTGGACACCATATGAGTTTTATATAAATGGAAAATTAAGCCATAAAGGTGTAAATTCATTTACTTTATTTAAAGAAAATAATTATTGGAAAATTATTTACTGTATAGATACCAGAAGAAAATAAAAGTAATTTATAAAATAAAAAAAAAGAAAAATTAAAAATAAAGTAAAATGATTTTACTTTTTAGAATGTTAAATACTTATGATAAATAGTATAAAAAGAATTATTACTTCAGCTTTATTAGTTTTAGTTTATACAATTTCAACTGCACAAGAAGTTGCGAAAGAGAAAAATCCTTATACGTTTTCGGGATATATTGAAACCTATTACAGCTACGATTTTAACGAGCCAGAAAATCACGTACGTCAAGGATTTGTTTACAGTCACAATAAACACAACGAGCTAAATTTAAATTTGGGTTTTGCAAAAGTGAATTATGCTAAAAATAATGTACGTGGAAATTTGGCAATTATGGCAGGAACGTATGCAGAATACAATTTGGCCTTAGAGCAAGATTTGATGAAAAATGTATTTGAAGCCAATGTTGGTGTAAAAATTTCTTCAAAATATAATTTGTGGGTTGATGCAGGAATAATGCCTTCACACATTGGTTTTGAAAGTGCGATTGGTAAAGATTGTCCCACTTTAACTAGAAGTATTTTGGCAGATAATTCACCTTATTACGAAGCTGGTGTAAAAATTGGCTATACATCGTCAACTGAAAAATGGTATTTGGCAGCGATGTATTTGAACGGTTGGCAACGCATTCAGAAAATTGATGGCAACCAAACGCCAGCTTTTGGAACGCAAATTACGTATAAACCAAGTTCAAAAACAACTTTGAATTGGTCGACTTATGCTGGAAATGAGCAACCCAATATTGACAGAAAATGGCGTTATTTTCATAACTTGTACGGACAATTTAAAGTGACTGAGAAAACCAATTTAACGGCTGGTTTTGACATCGGATCGCAACAAACTAAAAATAAAAGTGAGCAATACGATACTTGGTTTTCGCCAATTTTAATTTTGCAACACAAACCATCAGATAAAATTCAATTGGCAGTTCGTGGTGAATATTATTATGATGAGAAAGAAGTGATTATCGCTTCTGGAACACCTAATGGTTTTCAAACGTATGGCTTTTCGGCAAACTTTGATTATTTAGTTACTAATAATATAATGTTTAGAATTGAAGCTAGAAATTTAACTAGCAAAGACGAGGTATTTTTGAGAAATGGAAATCCTACGGATTCCAATACTTTTTTGACTACTTCTTTGGCGATTTCTTTTTAGTTTTAAACCATTAGTGTAATAAAAAAAGTGGTTTTTTTATTGACGATTATTGATTAAATATATTAAAAGATTTAATTATAATTACAACTGCTTACAAACAATAAATAAAATATTTGAAGACGTATAATAATGATAAAATAAAAAATAATTTTGTAACTTTTTTTGGTTTATGAATTGTAATTTTCGTATTAAAATTTATAAATAATATAAAATGGAAAATCAAGATTTAGGTTCAAAAAAAATGAACAATAAGCAAGTTAATTTAGAAGATAAACCAACAATTAATCAATCAAAATCAATTTTAAAACCAGAAATTGAAATAGATAATGAAGGTCATTCTAAAATTGTGCAACGTGCAAGAAATATTGAAGAGGAAATAGAAAGTACTCAAACCTATACTAATAAAAATTTAGCATCAAAACCAAGTACAGCATCAGAAGAAATTGGAAAAAAAATGGTAGAAAATAAAGATAAAAATTCAGATATTATTCCAAATCGTTATCCTAATTCAAGTCCAGATAATCAAGAAAATAGAGGAAACTTATAGCATTAGTTTCTTTGAATTAATTCTTCTATAGCTTTTGGATTGAAAGTTTTTAATATGACTGAACCAGATTTGTCTATTAAAAATACATTTGGATTAGAATAGGCATTAAAATCATCTTGATACAACCGTTTAGGATCAATAGATTTTAAATTTAACCAATTTGATAATTTTTTATCGGTTACAAATTGTTCCCATTTACTTTCATCAGAATCATTTTCTATAGCAATTAATTGTATTTTTTTAGTTGGATATTTCAATTTTAGATTTGCAAATGTATCACTTGCAAAAGGCATCATTATTTGACAATGATGGCAAGTTGGACTATAAAATGCTATAAAAGTAAAATCAAAATTCGGATAAATTTTTTCTAAAGAATAAGGAATTAAATTTTTGTCTACAAGTTCAATATTTGGTACTTTTTTATTATTTGCAAATAAAATATTGGTATCATATTTATTTTTTAATCCAGCTAATTCTGCATCTGAAAAACTTTTACATTTATTTTTTTCAATATAATTTTTAAATAAATGATTATAAGATAAATCAAGTTGCAAAGATTCAAAATAACTTAAATTAGATAAAAACCAACGCACATAAATAATATAATTATTAGACTTGCAATCTATTCCATTCAATGCAATATCTATGTTTTTTATATAATTTTCATTGTTTATTGGAGTAATATTCACATAGAAATACAATAATTTAAACAAATTAGGAAGTAAGTAAATTCTGTTTTCATTTTTATCAATAAAACTAAAAAAATTATTTCTCTTAGTAATTTTATCATTTAAATTTTCTGGAATTTTATCATAAATTTTGTTTTCAACTTTAAAATAAAGATTCAATATAGAATTTGGATATTTATTTAATAATGAAGTTCTTAATGCAGTTTTTTTATCAATATCAAGTTCTTTTTGTTCTTTTTGATACTTTAAAAAATCTTTATTTAAATTATTTTCGGTACAAATTATGGTTTCAATATTATTGTTATCAATTGATAAACCTATTTGAGTATTATTGTCAATTGCAAGTTCAATTTCATTTTTTTGAGAGGCAAATTTTAAAAAATAAATTACTCCATAAAGTTTACCAGTTTTTTTAAAAATAACTTTTTGATTATTATTTTTAATAGTACAACTGTCACTAATAGCCATTTGCTTTTCTGGACCATAAGCCATATATAGAAGTAGTTTTTCTTTGGCTAAATTTTTAGTATTTATAGTTACAGTGTAACCATTAACTACCGTTTTATTAACCTGCGCATTTATATTTAAAAAAATAAATGCAAAAAATACTACTAATAATTCTTTTTTAATTTTCATTACAGTCTAATTAATTCTTAACAATCGGCCATATTTACTGCAATTGCCAATCCACCTTCGCTTGTTTCTTTGTATTTAGAATTCATATCTTTAGCCGTTTGCCACATAGTATCAATAACTTTATCTAGCGGAACTTTGGCATTTTTGGCATCAGTTTCCATTGCTAATTCTGCGGCATTAATTGCTTTTATTGCACCCATTGTGTTTCTTTCTATACACGGAATTTGAACCAAACCACCAATAGGATCGCAAGTTAAACCCAAATGGTGTTCCATTGCAATTTCTGCCGCCATTAAAACTTGATCTGGAGTTCCACCCATAACTTCTACCAAAGCTGCTGCTGCCATTGCACTAGAAACTCCAATTTCTGCTTGACATCCACCCATTGCAGCCGAAATTGTTGAACCTTTTTTGAAAATACTTCCAATTTCGCTTGCTACCATTAAAAATTGTTTTATTTCTTTATCGCCAGCATTATGATTTTCAATTACCAAATAATACATTAAAACTGCCGGAATTACACCAGCACTTCCATTGGTTGGTGCCGTTACTACTCTTCCTAATGCGGCATTTACCTCGTTTACTGCAAGTGCAAAACACGAAACCCATTTTAATATTTGTCGAAATTTAACTTCTGTTTTTCTAATTTCTTCTAGCCAAGTTTGTGGCGAATTATAATTTGCTAAACCAATTAAACCTTGATGCATATCAAACGCTCTTCGTCTTACATTTAATCCGCCAGGAAGTATGCCTTCGCTATGGCAACCAATGTACATACACTCGAGCATTGTGTTCCAAATTCTAATTAGTTCGGTATTAATTTCTGTTTCAGAACGCATTGATTTTTCATTCTCAAATACAATTTCAGAAATTGATTTATTTTGAGAAATCGTATAATTTAAAAGTTCTTCTGCATTTTGAACAGGAAACGGAAATGTGCGTTTTATTTCTAATTTTTTCTTGGCATTTATACGTTCTTCTTTTACAACAAATCCGCCACCAATAGAGTAGAAGGTAGAAGAATATGTTACATCATCAGATAGAAAAGCAGTAAAAGTTAATCCATTTGCATGAAAAGGAAGGAAATTTTTATTAAAAATAATGTCTTGTAAAAAGTAAAAAGGAATAACAAATTTGTCATCAAGTTTAATCTCGTTTTTGTCTTCAATAACTTTAATAATTCCAGCAATATCTTCAATTTTAATGTACTCTGGATCTTGACCAGAAAGTCCTAACATAATTGCTAAATCTGTAGCATGACCTTTTCCTGTTAAAGAAAGTGAACCATATAAATCTACTTTTACACGAGTTACTTTACTTGTAATATTTTCAGATTTTAATTCGGATAAAAAACGTTCTGCTGCACGCCAAGGTCCAAGTGTGTGGGAACTTGATGGTCCAACACCAATTTTTAACATATCAAAAACTGAAATACACTCTTCCATAAAATTAATTTTAAAGCAAATATAAATTAATGAAAACAAAAAAAGTAGTATGATAGGTTAAAATTAAACATTTCTTAAAAAATGATATAAAATTGAAACTAAAATTAGATTTTTGGGAATTAAAACATAAAATTTTGCAATTATTATTTTTAATTGTATAAAATATAAATATACATAACAATGTAGTTTTGCAAAAATTATACATTTATTTTAACTATGCAAAAACATTTAATTTTAAAAACTTTTAAAACTATTTTTAAACTTTTAAAAATCACTTTTGTTCAGTTTATAAACGATAGAGGTTTAAAACTTAGTGCATCTTTATCCTATTACACAGTTTTTTCTTTAGCTCCATTACTATTATTATTAATTTCTCTAGCAGGATTTTTCTTTGGTAAAGAAGCAGTTCAAGGCAGGATATTTGGCGAAATAAACGGATTAATTGGCAACCAAGCAGCTTTGCAAATTCAAGAAATTATTAAAAATATGGAGTTGTCTGGTAAAACCAATACAGCTTTAGTTATTGGCTTTATAACTTTAATAATTGGAGCAACAAGTGTGTTTGGAGAAATTCAAGATTCTATTAACATGATTTGGAAGGTAAAAGTTAAACCAAAGCGTGGTTGGGTTAAAATACTTAAAGACAGATTGTTATCATCTTCATTAATTATAGGTTTGGGTTTTTTATTAATAGTAACTTTTATGGTAAATGGTGTTTTACTTTCATTAAACGATTGGATGAAAAGTTATTTTCCCAACATTACTTTAGTATTATTTCAAGTAATAAATGTTGTTATAAGTTTTGCAGTGATAACATTATTGTTTGGAGTAATTTTTAAAGTCTTGCCAGATGTAAAAATTGCTTGGAAAGATGTTAGAGTTGGTGCTTTTTTTACCGCTTGTTTATTTATGTTGGGTAGATTTTTAATTGGAATTTATATTGAAAAATCAGAAACTGGCTTAGCATATGGCGCAGCAGGATCATTAATTATTATACTAGTTTGGGTTTATTACACAGCTGCAATTTTATATATTGGAGCAGAGTTTACAAGAGTTTATGTAGATTTTAAAGGTTCCAAAATTGAACCTGCAAGCTATGCGGTATTTATAGAAGAGCATGAAAAAGAACGAAATTTAGAATTTATTCCGCCAAGAAAAGAAACTAAAATTATGTAAATTATATAATGTTTTAAAAAAAAGATGTAACATTAACTTAGTGTTGTAAACATACTTTTGTTAAAACAAACAAAAATTAATTACAATGGGTGAAATAAAAAATTTATTTGACAACGAAGATGTAGCAACATTAAAATATTTAGTTGAAGAAATTAAAATTTGTATGTTTTGTTCTAATTTAAATATAATTCCATTAAATTCTAGACCAATGAGCATTCATCAAGTAGACGATGAAGGAAATATTTGGTTTATAAGTTCTAAGGAAAGCAATAAAAATTTTGAAGTTACTAGCGATAAAAGAGTTCAATTATTTTTTACAAGTATGTCAGATTCTCATTATTTATCTGTATTTGGTGATGTTACTATTTACAAAGACAAAGAAGAAATTGATACCATTTGGAATTCTATTGCCAATGCTTGGTTTGAAGAAAGTATTAACGATGCAACAGTTATAATTATTAAAGTAACACCAACTAATGCGTATCATTGGGATTCAAATGAAAACAAAGTAGTATTAAATTTAAAACCTAACGTTCCAAAATCTATTAAAAAAGAATATGCGAGCTAAGGCATTTTAAATTTACTTATTCAATATTTTATTCTATAACTCTCAAGAAATTGAGAGTTTTTTTATTATATTTTTTTAAATAATTATTTGAAGCAATTTGGTCTGGGCATTTCTATTATGGTAATTCCAGCTGTACATTACAATTTTTCTTGCCTTGAAGAAACAAGGCAAGAAAAGATGTTCATTGCCATCTGGGCTAAAGATTTATGTATTGAATAAAACTAAAAAGGATAACCAATACCAATATTCAATATTAAATTGTCTTTTCTCCAAGTACTATTTCCAAAATTTACTTCATCTAAAACCCATCTATTTCCTGCAGCTAAAAATGGTTTTCTTATAGGAAAAGCCAAATCTGTTCTTAGTACTAAAAACGTAAAATCAAATCGTAATCCAACACCAACACCAACTGCAATTTCCTCTAAAAACTTTGATGAAAATTGCGAACCAGATTTGTCTTTATCATCATTTAAAAGCCAAATATTTCCTGCATCTAGAAATAATGCTCCGTTAACAAAACGATAAATATTAGAACGTAATTCGGTATTAAATTCTAGTTTAACATCGCCAGATTGATCTGGTAAAAAAGCTAAATTTTCATTAGTACCATTAAATGTTCCTGGACCAAGAGAACGAGAACGAAATGCTCTTAAACTATTTGTACCACCAATAAAAAACTGTTTGCTAAAAGGAATTTTGTCTGAATTTCCATAGGCAAACGCAACGCCACCAATAATTCTACTACTTAACTGCGAGTTTTTACTAATTCTTAAATTGTGTTTAAATTCGTTTTGAATTTTCAAGTATTGACTAAACGGAATTCCTAAGACATTTACAGAATCACCTTTTTTTATATTTGCTCCGGTTGCCAAACCAACAATATTTCCAGAAAAATCAATACTTCCTTTGTAGAAGATTGTGTTTTTTAATTTTTTCTTCATCGTATTTGTATACGAATAAGTATATGTTGGTCCAAAAATTAATTGTTTTTCAACTACATTTCTTAGCGATTGATTATTTTGTGCTTGCTCATTGTATAAATCAGACACATTCTGCGGACTAGAATAGGTAATTTCAGTTACATTAAACTGATGTTCTTTGCGTTCATTTTCTTTCCAAGAATAGCCAAACGCACCTTTTAATGTTTGTAAAGAATATAATTTTAACCTGTTTTGAAACTCATAACCCAATGTAGCTTTAGTTCTAGGTACAAATCCGCTTGACGATACAAATTTAAATGGCGAAATTATTCTTGGCCAAATTAAATTAGCTTCTGTACCAAATCTATACACATTAAATCCGTTATTGTCGCCACCAAGTTGCACTTCAATTCCACCAAAAGCTGATATACTTAACATTTCTGCACCGCGAAAAGTGTTTCTGTTACTCCAATTTATATTTAATTCTGTTCCAGTATAATTAGCAGAGTTTGTCTTGGCCAAAATTTCTACTCTAAAAGATTTTCTAGGCAATGGTGTTAAATAATAATAAGCATCAAGATAATTGCCAAGTGTATCTGAAACTACAAACTGGTTTTTTACAAATTTAAAAGTTCCCAAAGTTACCAATCTATTTAATGATAAATTATGATTGGTTCTATTGTATAAATCGTCTTTTTTAAAGTATAATGTTCTGTCAAATATTCTTGGTTTAAATGTTTTTGCAGTATCATAAATTGTAAAATCGTTATATTTTTCGGGTTTTGTAATGCTATCTGCAGCCAAATTATAATTAGGATAAATAATTATTTTATTAATTCTATAAGCTGTTTTTGCTTTATCTGGCGTTTCATTTTTAACTTTTACAATTAAATCTACTTCGTGTTTTGCAACTGTACTGTCAACTTGAACCTTTAAATAGTCGGCATTAAAATAAAAAAAACCTTTTTCTTTTAATCTTGTGTCTATTCTAACTCGCTCATTTTTTATATTGTCCAAATCATAAGCATCGCCAATTTTTAAAACACTGTTACCAATAGTTTTAATTATTGCAGAAGAAATTTTAGAACTGTCAGTAGGAAATTGTACCGATTTTATTTTGTATTGTTGTTTCGGATTTATGGTATAATCTGCAGTTGCTTTTTTTCCAGTTTTGGTGCTGTCTGCGTTTGTTCTTGCATTAAAATATCCTTTATTTTCTGCATAATTTTGAAGTAAATTTTTATTATATTCTAAATCTACTTGACTAAAAAAAACTGGTGCTTCACCCACTTTATTTTTTAACCAATATTTAAAACCTTTTTCTTTTTTTACTTCTCCAACTAGATTATAAATAAATAATTTAGGTCTAAGACCAAATATTTTTTTGTTAGGTTTTGGTCGTAATAATACACTTAATTTAGACTTTAATTCTTTACTTTCTTTTTTAGAAATATCTTTTTGTTCTACTTTTATTTTTCCACCTACATATAATAATTCGCCTTCTGGCAAATATTTTGTATTGCTACAAGCCGAAATTATAAAAGAAATTAGTGTTATATAAATTATATTTTTAATCATTTTTTTTCTTTTTATTTTCTTTTTCAATTGCTTTATTTTTCTGAAAAATCTCTTTAAATTTATTGTAATCTATAGTTATAATAAATCCAACTCCAGTTTCTATAACTTGGCCTTGCAAGGCAACTTGATATTTGTTTTTTCTGTAGGCACGAATTTTATATCTTCCATCTTTAGACAATTGATAATCGGCAGCAATGTCTCCAGCAATATTATTTGTCTGTTGGTTTTCTTGTTTCGGACCTTCAATTCCGAAGCTACTTCCAATAGTAACTTTTAATCTATCGTTCAATAATCGTTTAGATAAACCTACATTTAAATCGGTTTTATTTTCTTTTTTTCCTGTGGTAAAATCCTCGGTTGCATCTAGGTCAAAGTCTACTTCAAATCCTTTTATTAAATCGCCAGCCAAATTATTAAGTTGTTGCGAAAGTAATTTAGTTGCACTTTCTCTTGCTAAATTTGAGGCAGAAGTTCCGCCACTTTCACTTGCAAATGGGTTTTCCCCAACAAAACGGTTTAACAAAAGCAAGGCAAAAACTTGTTTATTTAATTCTTCTGGTTCTTGTCTAAGTTGTGCTAATTTGGCATCTGTAGCGGTAATAATTTCTTTAGAAACAGAGTTATTTCCGTCAGGTAAAACGATATCAAAAGAAATTTCTGGCTTCAATAAATCGCCTTTCATTTTTAATTCTGTTTCAAATGGTATTTTTTGTTTATATGTATTTCTAATTTCTTCAGATATGTTTCCTAGTTGATTATCAAGTAAATCTAGTGGTGAAGCTTCAACTTTGTAAATTGCAGTTATGTTTACATCGGCAGTTGTTGGTTCGCCAGTCCAAAGTAGGTAACTTCCTGTTTTTATATCAAATTTTCGTTTAACTAAATTAAAACTCAATTCATAACTTCCTTCGCTAAGCTCATATCTTCCTGTTAGTGTGGTTTTTCCAGAAGCATCAATTCCGCCAGTTAGTTGTGCTTCTCCTTTTAACTTTAAAAAATCGCCATTGGCTTTGTCAATTACTAACGATAATTCTGCTTCTTTATCAACCTCAATATCTACAGAAGCATTTATACCTTTAATATCGGTTTTACTAAGCGTTTCTTCTAGTTGAATTGTAGTAATTAATTTAGGTTGATCTTGATCTATAAACTCTACAATTCCTTCTCTATCTGCAATTGATGGATCATCTTGCGGAAGTACAACAGTAAATTTTGTTTCTTTATTTACTTTAATTTTTCCATCTACAATTGGGTTATTTACTGAACCTTTTATTTGTAAATCGTTATCTAAAAATAATTCGCCATAAAAATCTTTGTTGTCTTTTTCTTTAGAATTTATAGCTTTAAAATTGTTAGCTTTAACAGTTAAATCAAATCCTAAATTGGTTAAATCTACTGAGTTTAAATAACCATTTACAACCAAATCGTTATCTTTTTCGTCCTTTATTGTAAAATTAGAAAATGAAATACTATTGTTAGTAAAAGAAATTTTATCGTTAATAGATTTAAATTTAGAATTTAATTTTGTGGCTGTAAAACCAACATCGTTAAATTTTAAATCTCCAATTATTGATGGATTTGTAGCTTTTCCTGTAATTTTTAAATCTCCATTTAAAAAACCGGTACTTTCTTTTAAATTGCCAAAAGTAAATCCTTGAATACTTTTAATTGTAAGTTTTTCAACATCTAAATTCATATTTAATGAACTTGTATTGGTTTTATAATTTCCAGTTAATTTAAGATTATTATCTTGACCAGTAAGTTCAATAGCAGCGTTGTATGTTGACGCAATTTTATTATCAACTTTAATTTTTAAATTTCCAACAGTATCTTTTTGAAAGCTAAAATTTTCAATATTTATATCAGATGTAAAAATTGGAGATTTCTGTAAATCTTTTATCAAGGCATTTCCATTAATTTTTCCACCAATTTGTAAATCACTTTTTTGTGCAATATTAGTAATAGTTTCAATTTCAAATTCTTTAAAATCTATAGATAATGGCGCATTTGTTCGTTCAGATTGAGATTGCAATTGAATAGAATTTGTACCTTTATTCAGATTAAAGTTATTGATATATATTCCGTTTTTGCCTAATCTAATTAAGTTTTCTTCGGATAAATTCCATTTTTCATAGTTCAAAAGTAAATTGGTAGGATTTAAATTTATATCTGAATTTCCATTAGAGGATTTTAAATTTCCTGCAATTAAATAGCGTTCTTTATCTTTTAAATCTTTTAATTGCAAGGTGTAATCAACAATATTATTTTCTACTTTTCCATAAAGATTTGTATATGGTAATTGTAAACTTGCATTTTCTACATCGTCTACAATTAAGCTGTAAACCATAGCGTTATCTATAGTTTCTATTTTTAAAACCGCGCCAGAAATTTTATTTTCACCATAAACAACTCTCGGAATTAAACCATTAATAACTATAGAATCGTTTACAGAATTGTATCGTCCAGAAATAGTAATTGGTTCTAAACTTTTAAATTCTGGTATAAGTTTAAACAAAATTGGACTGTCTTTTATGTCAATTCCAAAAGCAAATTGTTGTTTTTGTGATGCAATTTTAGAAGATTTAGCATTGGTATTGTAATACTTAGAAATAGATTTTTGAAGTGCAATCCCAATTTGAGAAAGTTTGTAATCTCCATCAATAAAAGCATTTGCAAATTGAGATTTTAAGTTGATAGAATTTTTATCAACATTAGAAATAGCAATTATTGAAATACTATCCAACACAAATTGATCTTTCTCATTGGCGATTATAAATTTATTAGAAATTACTTTTCCGTTTAAATTATCTATATCCAATGACTGAAAATTGGCATCAATATTTCCTTTTATTTTTAAAACTCCAGCATGAAGATTTAATTTGTTAAGATCAGCAATATCTATATTTAAGTTTAATTTTCCTGATGGATATTTATCGTTTAATTTTCCGCTAGAAACCAAATTAAAAACCAAATTTGGATCATTAGCATTCGCTTTTAAATTAAAAATTCCTTTATTTATTTTACCATTTAATTTAATATTTTGATAGGTATA
>JAYVKR010000393.1:0-3114 GCA_043768185.1 Flavobacterium sp. | reverse complement strand
CGAACTTGGTGCGCCAATTTGAATTGTACTTTCATTTAAATTATTGGCAACGTTTTTAATTACAACTTCGCTTGTGCCAACAGGAAGATTTATTGAAGTTGTTTGCAACAATTCGGCAGCATTATAATAAACCGTTGCCGATTTTACTTTGGCAGTTGCAAAAATTGGTTTTTGAGCAAATGAAATTGTTGATAATAATAAGGTTAGTAAAAAAAGTTTTTTCATAATTTATTTTTCTATTTTTTTATAATATTCATTTTTAGTTTCAATATCATCTATCCAAATTTTGGCAGCTGCATTTTTACCTTTTATTTTTATGAGTTCAGCATTAGATAATTTACTTTTTATTGTTTCATTGGTAACACTTGCTTTGGTTTTATAATAACTAGAACGTAGTAATTTAATACCTTTTATAACGGTTTTATAATTTAGTTCTTCATAATTATTTTGTCCTGTTACATAACAAGCATTGTTTTTATCTTTGTTAATTACAATACCAAATGTTCTATTTATTGGATATAATTTTTTAGCTTTTGCATCATACTTTAATGTAAAAATTTGCTCGTTATTTACCTCAGGATTTGATAATGAATTGTATCTGCCAAGATTTTTTGGCATTGCATTATCTACATAAAGTTCTTTAAATTTAAGCAATTTGGCATTTGATGTTTCATTAATAACAGCTTCAATTATTTTAACTTTAAATCCAAGTGAATCTGATTGAGTTACTTTTCCATAAAAAATTGCATCAGAATATAAAACCGTATTGTATTGCGGAATGGCAATTCGTTTAATTATCATACCAAATGATAAAATGGTAAATGTTGCGAGTACTAAAAATATTTTTTTCATTAGTTTTTAAAAGTTTTAAAATAATTATTTCTGGTTTCTATTTCTTCAATCCAAATTTTTGATGCGCTATTAGATTCTTTTATTGTTGTCAATTCAGTGTTAGAAACTTTAAATTTAAGTATTTCTTGATTCCATAAATTTTGAGAATTAGCCACACATTTTTTTATTAATTTAATTCCTTCTACAACTTTTTTAGATTCTATTAATTCTTGTTTTTGATTGCCATTGACATAACATTTATTGTCTTGATTTTCTAAAATAGGAATTCCAAAATTATAATAAAAAGCCATAATTTTTTTAGTTTTTTCATCCTGTTTTAAAGTAAAAATATATTGAGAATCTTTTACTGGAGTTGCAGCATAATTATAACGTCCTTCATTTTCAGGATATAAACTGTGTGAAACAAAAATTTGTTTGGTTTTAAAAAGGTTTTTATCTGATGTATCATTAACAACTTCTTCATTTACTGAGGCATAAAATCCAACCGAATCTACTTTGGTTATTTTACCTAAGAAAATTACATTTGCATACAAAATAGTATTTACTTGTGGTACCATTGCAATTTCTTTTTTTACGAAAGAACACAATACAAATGTTGAAAGTAAGATAAAAATATTTTTCATAGTAAGTCTTTTATATATAGAGTACTTTTTTTAGTAAAAGGTTGGGATGAAATTTTAAATTAGTTAGATTTTTTTATTTCTAATCCAACTCCAATAACATTAGGCAAATATTCTCCTTTAAAACTATTAGTGATACTGACTTTATACTTTCCTTTATTTAATTTAGATTTTTGTTTTATTTTGAATTTTAAATTACAAATATCTCCAGAGCAATCGCCAATCTCTTTACCATTTGTGTCTTTTAATTTTAAATTGATTGTAAATTTTTCTTTTTCTCCTTTCGGATTTTCAATTACAAAATCTATTGGAACGCTTGCAAATTGATAATCATAAACGTGACTAAAATCAAAAATTACATCGTACAACTCTTCGGCATCATCTATTGTAAATTCAAATGTTTTTTCGTCTGATTTTAACCAACGATTGTCTTCTTTATTCTTATAAAACTCACTGTAAACTGAAGATTTATCGCAAGAAATGAAAAGGAAAATTGATAAAAATGCAATAAGTAGTTTAGTTTTCATAAAGAAATATTTTTACTTTGTTTAAAGAATTTGTATTAATAATAAGTTGTAAGTAAATTTTTTATATTGGCTTTTTTAAAGTCTTTACTTCCTTTGTCAGCACAAGCTAAGCTCAGACGGACATTGTAGTTTTAATTGGCTTTGACTTTTAATAAAAAATTTGTTCTTAAACAAATTTTACTTTCTTGGTTTTATCGATTATTTTATGATCTTCGACAAGCTCAGACGGACATTTCAGTTTTAATTGGCTTTGACTTTCAATAAAAAATTTGTTCTTAAATAAATTTTACTTGCTTGGTTTTATTGATTATTTTTATGATCTTCGACAAGCTCAGACAGACATTTTAGTTTTAATTAGCTTTAAATTTCAATCAAAATAAAGATTTTAACAGATAAAAATTACATCTATAAGATTAATTTTTTTTAGTATAACGATAATATCACTGTGATTATTATCCAAATAAATGATTTACAACTTCTTCAATTTTAGAAACTAAAACAATTTTTATTCCTGGATATTTTGTTGCGATTTTATTATATTTAGATACAAATATGGTTGCAAATCCTAATTTTTCTGCTTCTTGAATGCGCTGTTCTACTCTGTTTACTGGACGAATTTCTCCAGAAAGTCCAACTTCTCCAGCAAAACAAACGTCTTTCGGTACAGCAATATCTTCATTTGACGAAAGTATAGAAGCCACAACTGCCAAATCTATTGCTGGATCATCTACAGAAATTCCGCCAGTTACATTCAAGAAAACGTCTTTTGTTCCCAATCTAAAACCGGCTCGTTTTTCTAAAACTGCTAAAAGCATATTTAATCTTTTGGCATTATATCCAGTTGTGCTTCGCTGTGGCGTTCCATAAACTGCTGTCGAAACCAATGCCTGAATTTCGATCATTAACGGACGCATTCCTTCAAGTGTTGATGCAATTGCAGTTCCAGAAAGTTGTTCTTCTCTATGCGAAAGTAAAATTTCTGACGGATTGGAAACTTCTCTCAATCCTGAACCTAACATTTCATAAATTCCAAGTTCTGCTGTAGAACCAAATCTGTTTTTTAAACTTCGTAATATTCTGTAAACGTGATTTCTATCGCCTTCAAATTGTAAAAC
>JAYVKR010000392.1:0-3862 GCA_043768185.1 Flavobacterium sp. | reverse complement strand
CGATATTCTTGCAGAAATTGAAACAGACAAAGCCACAATGGAATTTGAATCGTTTAATGCAGGAACATTATTATTTATAGGAATTAACGAAGGCGAAACCGCACCAGTTGATAGCGTTTTAGCCATAATTGGACCAGCAGGAACAGATATTTCTGGAGTTGCAGAAAATTTTGGAAAAGCAGAAACAGTTGCAGATTTTAAAACTGAAAAAGTAGAGGAAAGTAAAGACGTAACTTCTAATTCAAATCTTCCAACTTCCAATTCTAACGACAGAATTTTTGCATCACCATTGGCAAAACAAATTGCAAAAGACAAAGGAATTCAATTGTCGCAAGTAAAAGGATCTGGAGAAAATGGTAGAATTGTAAAAAGCGATGTAGAAAACTTTACAGTTGCTGCGCCAGTTTCAACACAAGCAATTCAACCAGAAACCCACAACCCAGAACCCACAACTGTTCAACCTTTCGTTCCTGCAGGAGAACAATTTTCAGAGAAAATTCCAAATTCTACAATGCGTAAAGTTATTGCTAAACGCTTGTCAGAGTCAATTTTCACTGCGCCACATTTCTATCTAACAATAGAAGTTGCAATGGACGAAGCAATGAAATCTCGTGTCACTATAAACACAATTCCAGACACTAAAGTTTCGTTTAACGATATGGTTATCAAAGCTTGTGCAATGGCATTGAAAAAACATTTAAAAGTAAATTCTCAATGGAGTGACGATGCAATTACAATAAATCACCACATAAATATTGGTGTTGCAGTTGCTGTTGAAGATGGATTGGTAGTTCCAGTTTTAAAATTTGCAGACCAAATGAGTTTAACTCAAATTGGTGGAAACGTAAAAGATTTAGCAGGAAGAGCAAAAATTAAAAAATTACAACCAGCTGAAATGGATGGAAGTACATTTACAGTTTCAAATCTTGGAATGTTTGGTATTACCGAGTTTACATCAATTATAAACCAACCCAATTCAGCTATTTTATCAGTTGGAGCAATTGTAGAAAAACCAGTGGTGAGAAACGGACAAATAGTTGTTGGAAACACAATGAAAGTAACGCTAGCTTGCGATCACAGAACTGTTGATGGAGCAACTGGAGCACAATTTCTTCAAACATTAAGAACGTTTTTAGAAAATCCAGTTACAATGTTAGCTTAAATAATTTAAAATATTAAAAAATCCTGTTCATTTATTCTGAATTTATTTCAGAAACTGAGCAGGATTTTTTTATTCTGAATTTATTTCAGAATGGATTTATCAATTTTATTGGTTAAAATTTTACTTAAGTCTGTAAACTTTTATTGCAATTCTCTTTTAGATTCTAAAAATTTTATCACGAATTACACTAATTTACCTAAATTAATTCGTGCTAATTTGTGTTAAAAAAAATTAAGTTTTACAGCTTTGCGCATTTTCAGTATGCTAAACTTAAACTATGGACTTGTAGTCTAAATTGATTTATTTTTTAACCTGTTTTGAAAATATTAATAGCAAATGGCTTGGTCTTAATTTATCAACCTTATTCCTGCTTTTCTCTCCAATAAAAAACCTTTCAGAACACCTGAAAGGTTTTTTATTTCCGCTACAATCAGGGCTAGATTATTAATGTCTTTTACTTTTATTTAATTTTTAATAGTGAAATTATAAGTAATAGTTCCTTCTTGTTTTTCCGCACCAGTAGGGCTTGTTTCCCATTTCGTTGACAAAGCTGCGCTTTTTGCAGCTGCCAACATACAAGAAGTTGGATTTTTTGTACCTTTATAACCTGGACTCGAACTAGTAACAATTCCATTTTTGTCCACAATAATTTTAACAACAATAGTACCAGTATCATTTCCACAATTTTCCGGAGATGGTTTGTTAAGTGGTTTTCTTCCATTTAAAGAATATCCAGCACCAACACCTTTTCCGTTACCACTTCCGCTTCCACCACCAGTTCCAGAACCACTTCCTGCTCCAGTTCCTGTGCCATTACCAGTTCCGTTTCCACCACCAGTTCCGCCACCAGAACCACCAGTTCCAGAATATCCATTAGAATTTATATCGCCATTGGCTCTTCCTTGATTTCCAGATGTACTGCTGTTTCCATCGCCACCTTTCTTTTTACCATTTAAAATATTTGCCAAAGCATCATCAGTTTTTCTAACTACTGGTTTCACTACAGCGACAGGTTTTGTAACATCCTTTTTTATAACAATTGGAGTTTTTTTCTTTGGCTCATTTTTAACAACAGAAACTACATCTTCATCGGTATCTTCTTGAGAAATTATATTTTCATCTTGGCTTGGAGCAACTGGAGCTTGTTTTGTTGGTTGTTTTACATCTAGTTCTTTACTTGTAAATTCTGCACCTTTACCAAATTCGGTATCGCCAAAGTTTACAGTAACTCCGCCACCACCACCGCCACCAACAAGTTCTTCAAGATTTGATGGAGGCCAAAATCTAATAAAAAATAATAGCACTAACAATAATGCATAAATAAGAGTCGCAAATAAAAACGATTTTTTTTTATCATCAGATGTTGAATCTATATTTTGAGATTTAAAATCTTTATTCATAGTTGCAGTTTTATAATTTAACGTATAAATGTACTAAAAATTGTAATTACAATAGTTATACCAATTGTTTTAAAGCAATTTCAAATGCTGTTGCACTAATATTTTTCTTTTCAGAATTTAAAGCATGTGCTTTTTCAATGGCTTTTTTAATAATTTCTGAAGTATCATAAAATATGGCTTCGTCAGTCATTTGAACTTTCTTTTCCATAAAATAGGCAAAAACTCTAGCCATACCACAATTGGAAATAAAATCTGGAATTAAACTTATTTTACTATCGGTTTCTTCCATTATCGAACCAAAGAAAATTTCTTTATCGGCAAACGGAACATTGGCACCGCAAGAAATAACTTCTAAACCAGATGCAATTAAATTATCAATTTGATCTTTAGTTACCAATCTTGACGCAGCACAAGGCGCAAAAATTTCAGCACCAATTGTCCATATTTTTTTATTAATTTCTTCAAACGGAATCATATTTTGTGCCACCAATTTATTTCCGTCTTTATTTAAGAATAATCTTCTAATTTCTTCAAACGAGAATCCGTTTTCATTAATTACACCACCATCTCTATCAATAATTCCAATAACATTTGCTCCCATTTCTGCCAAATAAAAAGCAGCAGCAGAACCAACATTTCCAAAACCTTGAACAATGGCTTTTTTACCTTTTACATCGCCACCATAAATGTTGTAATAATGACGAACTGCTTCTGCAACGCCATAACCTGTGATCATATCAGCAACTGTATATTTTCTTAAAACATCTGGAGAGAATTTAGTATTTTCTATAACTTTTACAACACCTTGACGCAATTGCCCAATTCTATTTATTTTATCAGCTTCTGTAGGTTTAAAGTGACCATTAAAAACACCTTCTTGTGGATGCCAAACACCACATTCTTCTGTCATTGGAATTACTTCGTGAATTTCATCTACGTTTAAATCACCACCAGTTCCATAATAACTTTTTAGCAAAGGCGAAACTGCTTTGTACCAACGCTGTAAAACTCCTTTTTTTCTTGGGTCATTTGGATCAAAATTTATTCCAGATTTTGCTCCACCAATTGCTGGTCCGGAAACAGAGAATTTTACTTCCATAGTTTTTGCCAATGACAAAACTTCGTTCATATCCAAACCTTTTCTCATTCGTGTTCCTCCACCAGCAGCGCCACCACGAAGTGAGTTTATTACTGTCCATCCTTCGGCTTCGGTTTCGGCATCTTTCCAGTTAAAAACTATTTCGGGTTCTTTATTTTCAAATTTTTTAAGTAAATCTTTCATTTGGTAATTTAGTTTGTG
>JAYVKR010000391.1:0-2952 GCA_043768185.1 Flavobacterium sp. | reverse complement strand
ACTAGCTTATGAGCATCTGTTGCTACAAATATTAAACCTTCTGGCGAAAATTGAAAGAAAACTCCAGACATTACTGGTCGCAAATCATCATTTCCTGCTGCAAAAATAGTTTTGCTAATCGCTGTTGCTAAAACTTCTGCAGGAACCAATGTTGTTGATGGTTCTTCTAGTTGTACCGATTTTGGAAATTCTTCTCCTGGCGCATACGCAATGGCATATTTACCAGAGTTGGAACTAATTTCTATAGTACTATTTTCTTCAACTGTAAACGTTAATGGTTGCTCTGGAAACGTTTTTAAAATATCTAATAATAATTTAGCAGGCACAGCAACGCTTCCTTTATCTGTAGATTCTATTTCTAGAGTTGCAGACATTGTGGTTTCTAAATCTGATGAAGAAACGGTTAATTCTTTCTTGTTTAATTCAAAAAGAAAATTATCTAAAATGGGTAAGGTATTGCTATTGTTAATTACGCTACCTAAAACTTGTAGTTGTTTTAATAAGTACGAACTTGATACTATAAATTTCATTTCTTGTTTTTTTGTTTAACTATTACAAATAGTTTATATTTTACAAATATATCTTAAAGAAGTTGATTTTAAAAAGATTTTTATTAACATTACTTGCTGTATTTTCGTTTGCGTAAGAAAGTAAATAGTAATCCAAAAACTGCCAAAATTAGAATTGGAACTCCGATAGTTATGATTTGAGTAACAGAATAATTGTCAATTACTTTTTGTTGGTCTAGAATTGGTAAGTCAACTTCTTTGTTTCGTATGTTAATAAGTCCGTTATCGTCTAGCAAATAATTAACGCAATTTATCATAAATTCTTTATTCGCATACAACTTATTTGTCCATTTATCATAACCCAATTCTAACGGTTGACCATCTTTATCTACTTGATTTTTTATAACATCTCCATCAGAAATTACAATCATTTTATTATTTTTTCCAATAGTAGCAAAGGTACTTTCTTTAAATGGCAACACTCGATTTTCATAAACCGAATGAAATTTTCCTTCTAGTAAAACGGCAACAGGAATGTTTCCAGAATTTAAAAATTCGTTTTGATTAGGTTGTTCTTCAACCATTGCTAAATTTACTTCAACTGGCGTTCCAACTGGTTTAGAGTAAGGTGATGATTGTAATAAAATGGTTTTTTTAATGTCATTTTTTAAGATTTCTATTGGGTTTGCAAATTCAAATTTTGATCCGTCAAGATTATTTACAATGGCATTTATTTTAGATTTATCTTTTTCTATTGGAGGATAAATTACTGGCGAATACAACCATGGAAATTGCTTGTACTGCGTTTCGCTTCCTTCATTTCCAGTGGCTAACGATATTGGAGCAGCAACAATATCTTTTACTAAATCTGGTTTTATTCTAAAGCCGTATTTAAAAAACAGATCGTTTAAATTTAAGTCTTTAGGAAACGCTAAACTGGTTCCAGTTTTCATTAAACTATCCATTTCCATAGATACTTGATCTATTAACCAAATTGTTTTTCCGCCATTAATTATATATTGGTCTAAAACTTGTTTTTCGTTATCTGTAAAGGTTTCAGACGGTTTTGCAATAACGGCTAAATCATAATTTTTTAAAGATTTTAAAGTATTTTCTGGACTTTTGGCTACAGAATCTAATGTAAATGGTCCGATGTAATAATTTTCTTTTACACCTCTTAAAAAATCGGCAATTTGATAATCTTTTAATTCGCCATTGCCTTGAATTACTGCAATTTTTTTCTCTTTAACTTTAGAAACTGTATTAAAAGCATTTGCAAAAGCATACTCAAGATGTTGTACAGAACTTACCACTTTTTGAGCTGTAGTTTGCGTCATAGAATTTTTCAGCAACGGAATTTTAACTACCTTATTATTGTAAATTGCAATTGCCCAAGGAAGCACAGTTTCTTGCGATTGCTTGCCTTTATCGTTTACTTGAACTTGAATAGGAAGCATTTGATTTCCAAAAAAAGACTTTTTTAACGCTTCGTTTAAATCGGTTATTCCTTCTATACTTTTTTTAATTTCTGCGGCTTCTTCTTTGCTAGAAATTTGGCTGTTTACTTTGAATAAATCAAAAATTAATTGTTTTTTTTCTTTGTTTAATTTATCAGATTCTTCTAGCGGATTATAAATTCTGAAAATTATATTAGAGTTGTAAGCAGAAAATTCTTCTAGTAAATTTCTAGTTTCTGATTGTAATTTTTTAAATTCTCCAGGAAAAGTACCTTCAAGAAAAACGTCAACATACATTGGTTCTTGTATGTCTTTAATAATTTTTAAAGAGGTTTCAGATAATGTATATCTTTTATCAGAGGTTAAATCGAAACGTTTAAAAAAGAAATTTCCGGCAAAATTTACAAGGAATAAAATTCCGATAAGTAGTAACAGATTTTTTAAATTATTGTTTTTCATTACGATTTTAACGATTTTAATTTATAAACTGTAAATGATAAAAATAAGATGGTAATACTTGCAAAGTAAATTACATCTCTAGAATCTATTACGCCACGAGACATACTTTTAAAATGATAATCCATTCCTAAAGAGGTTATTACAGTATCGAAACCAGAAATTAGAGCTGCAATTCCTTCAAAACCAAAATAGAAAAAGAAGCACAGAAATACTGAAATTAGGAACGCTACAATTTGATTTTCTGATAAAGTTGAAGTAAAAATTCCGATAGAAGTATAGCCAGCAATTAAAAAAAGTAAACCAAAATAAGAGCCAATTGTGCTTCCCAAATCTATATTTCCTGTTGGCATTCCTAAATTATAAATAGCATAAACATAGATGAATGTTGGAATGATTGCTATTAAAATCAATATAAAAGCACCTAGAAATTTTCCGTTTACAATTTGCCAAATGCTTAGAGGTTTGGTTAACAACAATTCAATTGTTCCTTGTTTTTTTTCATCAGAAAAGCTTCGCATTGTTACTGC
>JAYVKR010000390.1:0-10647 GCA_043768185.1 Flavobacterium sp. | reverse complement strand
CTCCATTTAAAATAATTTCTTTGGTTTTTAATGGCGTATCATCTGTTACAATTCCTATTTGACCGTTTGCCATTGTAGCACCAAAATAATTTTCACGCGATGTAGCAACTAAATTCCATTCGTCTGATTTTGTTTGAGAAAAAATAGAAGAACTAACTAATACGAAAGCTACAAGAATTTTAATTTTAGAAATCATAGTTTTAAGAATTATATTCTTTCAAACTTATCCTTTTTATTTGGTATTACTAAAAGTTTTAACTTAAAATAGTTTTATCTAAAATCGAAAACGTTTTCGATTATTAAATATGAATTTATAAAGATTTGAATTCAAGATTTTGAATTTTTATAACTTAATTGTGACACTTTAAATAAAAAACAAAAATGAAATCTAAATTTTCCTTATTTCTACTATTAATTCTGACATTTATTTCTTGTAAAAAAGATTCAAATTTTCATTTAAAAATTACAGAAAATTCTAAATCTGAAAAAAAATGGTGGAAAGAAGCTGTGGTTTATCAAATATATCCAAGAAGTTTTAAAGATACTGATGGTGATGGTGTTGGCGATTTAAAAGGTATTATTGAAAAGCTTGATTATATAAAAAGTTTAGGCGTTACAACCGTTTGGTTAAATCCAATTTATGGTTCGCCAAATGCTGATAATGGTTATGATATTTCTGATTATCAAACTATTATGAAAGAATTTGGTGCCATGGAAGATTTTGATGCTTTACTTAAAGGAATGCACAAAAGAGGATTAAAATTGGTAATGGATTTAGTTGTAAATCACTGTAGCGACCAGCACAAATGGTTCTTAGAAAGTAAAAAATCACGTGATAATCCATACAGAGATTATTTTCATTGGTGGCCAGCAGAAAAAGGCAAACCAGCTTTTCGCCCAGGAAGTTTTGAAGCCGATGGAAGTGGTTGGCGTTATGATAAAACTACAAATTCTTATTATTTACATTATTTTAGTTATAAACAACCCGATTTAAATTGGGAAAACCCAAAATTGCGTCAAGAAATTTATAAAATGATGCGTTGGTGGTTAGATAAAGGTATAGATGGTTTTAGAATGGATGTAATTCCGTTTATTGGAAAAGACACTAATTTTCCTGAAATTACTCCAAAAGAATTAGATGAAAAGTATGATGGAAGATGGGATTTTTATATGGCAAGTGCTCCAAATACACATAAATATCTTAAGGAAATGAATGAGCAAGTGTTAAGTAAATACAACTGTATGGCTTTGGCAGAAGGCGCAGGAATGAACTTAAAAACAGCTCTTAATTTTGTTGATGCAGATAGAAAAGAACTTGATATGGGTTATCATTTTGAAGGAGTAAATTTAGGTTACGAAAAAGGATTTTATAAAAAAATGAATCCAAATTGGAGTTTAATTGAATTTAAAAAAATATATTCAGATTGGGATAAAGTTTATGCTAGAAAAGGTTGGGGAACAATTTATTTAGGCAATCACGATCAACCTAGAATGGTTTCTCGTTGGGGAAATGATGCGCCAGAATTTAGAGAAATTTCAAGTAAAATGTTAACTACGTTTTTACTTACAATGAGTGGAACGCCTTATTATTATAATGGTGATGAAATTGGAATGATGAATATTAAATTCGACAAAATTGAAGATTATCGCGACATAGAAATTAGGGCAGAATATGAAAAAGTAAAAAATGCAAAAGGGGATTTAAAACAATTTATAGAAAATCAAAAAACTGGTGGCGCAAGAGATAACGGAAGAACGCCTTTTCAATGGAATGCTTCTGCAAATGCTGGCTTTACTACTGGAAACTCTTGGTTAAAAATAAACGGTAATCATAAGACATTAAATGCTGATGCACAAGAAAAAGATTCAAATTCTGTTTTAAATTATTTCAGAAAAATGGTGCAACTTCGTAAAGATAATGAAGTTTTAATTTATGGAAAATACACTTTATTAGACGAAAAAAATACTAAAATATACTCATACACAAGAGAATTAAACGGTAAAAAAATGTTGATTATTCTTAATTTTTCAAAAGACAAAGCAACTCCAAATACAGGAATTGATATAAAAAATGCTAAAGTTTTGATCAATAATTATCCAACAGTTGCATCAGAATTATTTCCTTATCAAGCTGTTGTTTATGAATTATAAATCTTCTCTTTTGTCATTTCGACACAGGAGAAATCTCAATATTTGCTCATGTTATTTGATTTTTTAAATCTTGAAATGACAAATTAATAAACCAATTTATGCTAAAAAACCAAAGAATAGAACTTGTAGATGCGCTTCGTGGCTTTGCCATATTGGCAATTGTTTTATTACATAATATGGAACATTTTGAGTTTTATTACACACCAACTCATCTTCCAAATTGGCTGCAAACTTTAGATAAAAACATAATGGCAACTGCTTATTTTTTATTTGGAGGAAAAGCGTATGCAATATTTGCCTTAATTTTTGGATTTAGTTTTTATATTCAAAACGATAATCAAACCAAAAAAGGAAATGATTTTAAAGCACGTTTTTTTTGGAGAATGATGCTATTATTAGTTTTCGGATTTATTAATACTGCTTTCTATCAAGGCGATATTTTAACAATGTATGCCATTTTAGGTTTAGTTTTAATTCCAGTGCGAAATTTAAGCAATAAAGTAGTTTTTATAATTGCTGTATTTTTAATGTTGCAACCTTTAGAATGGTTCAAGTTTTTTTATATTTTATCAAATCCAGATTATATTTCTGCTCCAAATTTATCTGAAAGTTATTATAAAGAAATAGCCAATTATATGAACAACGGAAACTTTTTAGATTACGTAAAAGGAAATGTTACACTAGGTAAAGCAGCATCATTATTATGGTCTTGGGAAAACGGACGATTCTTTCAAGCGCCAGCATTGTTTATGTTAGGAATGTTAGCAGGAAGAAAACAACTTTTTGCAAAAACAGACAAAAATATTTTTTTCTGGAAAATTGCTTTGCGAGTTGCTATTTTTATATTCATTCCATTATTTACAATTGTTACTTTTTTACCCGATTATTTTTCTAATAAATTTCAATTAGCACGACTTTTAGTAATTTTTAACTCTTGGGCAAATTTTGCTTTAATGGTAGTTTGGGTTGCAGCATTTGTACTTTTGTTTTACTCAGAAAAAGCATATAATTTATTATCAAAATTAATTCCTTTTGGCAAAATGAGTTTAACCAATTACATTATTCAATCTATTGTAGGATCAACATTATACTATAAATATGGATTCGGATTGTACCAATATACTGGCGCAACAATGTGTTTATTTATCGGAATTATATTATTTTTACTCAACCTTGCCTTTTGTAAATGGTGGCTCAAAACTCATTCTCAAGGTCCATTAGAAAGCATTTGGCACAAATTAACTTGGATTTAATTTTAAAATTATGAAGACAAAAATACTTTATTTCATTAGCATACTTTTTATAATAACTTCTTGTAAAAACGAATCAAATCAAGAAAAATATTCAGAAACTTCAACATCTAAAGAAACAACTTGGTGGAAAGAAGCAGTAATTTATCAATTGTATCCACGAAGTTTTCAAGACATTAATGGAGATGGAGTTGGAGATTTAAAAGGAATTACACAACGATTAGATTATTTACAAAGTTTAAATATTGATGCCATTTGGTTAAATCCAATTTGTGCTTCGCCCAATGATGATAACGGTTATGATATAAGTGATTACAAAGCAATTATGACCGAAATGGGAACCATGAAAGACTTTGACGAAATGCTTGCAGGAATGAAAAAGCGCAACATTAAAGTCATTATGGATTTGGTTATTAATCATAGTAGTGATGAACACGAATGGTTTAAAGAAGCTAAAAAATCTAGAGAAAATAAATACTATAACTATTATCATTGGTGGCCAGCAGAAAAAGGAACTCCACCAAAACGCTACAGTTTGTTTGATGAAAATGCTGATGCTTGGCGATTTAACAAAGAAACTAACAGTTATTATTTGCACTATTTTTCTAGAAAACAACCCGATTTGAATTGGGAAAATCCTGTTGTACGAAATGAAATGTATGACATAATGAAATTCTGGTTAGACAAAGGTGTTTCTGGTTTTCGTTTAGATGCGTTTCCGTTTATGGCTAAAGATACTACTTGGCCAACAATGCCAAAAGATTTTACTAACGAACAATTTGTTAGGTATTATGGCGCAGATGTCAAAGTACACGATTATTTAAAAGAAATGAACGATCAAGTTTTAAGTAAATATAAAGATGTATATACAGTTGGCGAAGGTGGCGTAATTCCGTTTAGTAAAGTGCAAGATTATGTAAATACAGAACGTAATGAACTAAATACTTTGTACCACGATGAATTAGGAAATATTTGGGGAAGAGATAAATTTGACGAAGGTGTTTATGATGTTAATAAACATAACATTGTAGGTTTAAAGCAAATTGTAAGTAAATGGAATGAAAAATTCTTAAACTCTGGTTGGAATACAGTTTTTTGGGCTAACCACGATCAAAGTAGAACTGTAAGCAGATACGGAAATGAAGCACCAGAATTTAGAGAAGCTAGTGCAAAAATGTTGTATACTTTTTTATTAACGCAACGCGCAACTCCATATCTTTATAATGGCGATGAAATAGGTATGACAAATATTAGATTTAAAACTGTTGAACAGTACAACGATTTGCAAACAAGAAACAGATATTACATTGAATTGAAAAAAAGTAAAGCAGCAGCAAATGCCTATTTATTGATGCAAGCAGATTTAAGTAGAGACAATGGCAGAACACCAATGCAATGGAATGCTTTATTAAATGCTGGGTTTACAACTGGAAAACCTTGGCTTACTATTAATCAAAATTTCAATTCTGTAAATGTTGAAGCTGCTAATAAAGATGAAAATTCTATTATAAATTACCTTCGTAAAATGACCAAAGTGCGAAGAGAAAATAAAGACATTTTAGTTTATGGAAAATACGAATTGATAGATAAAGAAAATAAAAATATTTTTGCTTACAAAAGAAGCAATGACAAAGAAACTTACTTAATTTTGTTAAATTTCACAAAAGAAAGTAGTACAATTGCAATTCCAAATGGATATAATTTGTCGACAGAATTGATAAATAATTTACAACCTTTAAAAGTTGAAGGAAAAAATATTGTTTTACAACCTTATCAGTCTTGTGTTGTAAAATTGAAAAAATAAATATTTAACTTAATGAACCTTACTATCTTAATGGTTTAAAAAAACACTATCATTTTACAACCGTATCAATCGTGTGTTGTAAAATTGAAAAAATAATCTATTAATTACACCAATAACTTAATGAAAATTAACAGTTTAAAAAATTATAAATTAAAATAGAGTGTAACATTTGCTCACAACTTAATGAACCTTAATACCTTAATGGTTTAAATAAAAGAATAAAAATTGAAAAAAGCAGCATCACTTTTACTAACAATTACATTACTCTCTTCCTTGTTTTACAACTTGGTAGACTATTATATGATTGTAAGTTATCAAAAAGAACAAAGCTGGATAGAATCAATGCAAAATGCTCCAGATTCTAAATTTAAAGTAATAAAACTCAATGCCACATTGTATTCTTTTATGGAAGATACAGACGTTGAAAAAGTAAACGAAAACGTAATTATAGACAATAAAGTCTATCATATATTCAAGAAAAGCATTAAAGATAACGTCTTAAATTTATATTATTTAGGAGTAGAAAATCAAAATGCCATTGATGTAAGTTTAAAAAAACTAGTAGCTTCTCAAAAAGATGTTGATGCATCCAATTCGCCAATTCAAAAATTATTGAAATCATTTGCCAAAGATTATTTGTCAAATTCTTATGATAAATTAACCTTTTCTAAAACCACATTTTTTACTCCAAAAGCTATATTTCAAAATTATAATGTTAAAATTCTTTCTGGATTTTCAATTCTAAATTATCCGCCACCAAAAACAGTTTAATTTTTTTATCTGAAATTTCAATTCTTTATAAATTATTTTATGAAGCTAAATTGTTTTCAGAAAATCTAAAAATTAATTAAACACATATACAAACTAATGAAATACATTTATTTATGTTGTCTATTTATGGCAACAATTTCGTCATTTAGTCAAACAGAAATTGACGCAATAATGATGGGAAAAAAATATTTTTGCACAGGAGCAATTTACGAATACAACAGTTGGGACAGTTATTGGGAAGGAACTTTTAAAAGAGAAAATCTAAATCTTGGAACTGTTTCAACCCAAAAATACTCAGTTAATGGAAATTACGGAATAACCAGTAAATTAAACGTAATTTTTTCAATTCCTTACGTAATTACTAAAGCTTCTGCAGGAACTTTGCAAGGTCAAAAAGGGTTGCAAGATTTGTCTTTAACCTTAAAATATTTGTTCTATGAAAAAGAAATAAAGAAAAATTTACTTTCTTTTTATGCACTTGGCGGTTTTTCGTTTCCAACAACCAATTATGTTGCCGATTATTTACCTTTAAGTATTGGATCTAAAAGCAAAATGGGAAGTATAAGAATAATGAGCGATTATCAATTCGGAAATTTATTTGCTACAGCTTCAACAGCTTATATAAAACGTTCTAATATTAGAATTGATAGAAATACCTATTATTCAGATCAAATGCATTACACCAATGAAGTCAATGTTCCAGATGCAATTTCGTTCAATTTTAGAACTGGTTATAGAACAAAAAAACTTATTGCCGAAGCCATTTTTGACTCGTGGATAACACAAAAAGGAGGATTTGATATTACTACCAACAATACGCCTTTTCCAAGCAACACAATGAATATGGCAAAAATTGGTTTTAACGGAAAATATTATCTGCAAAGCATTCCAAATCTTTCTATAATTTTAGGTGCAAATCATACCATTTCTGGAAGAAACGTTGGACAATCCAATTCATTTTATGGCGGATTATTTTATATTATGAATTTTAATGCTAAAGCAAAAACTACTCAAGAAACTAAAATTTAAAACAATGAAAAACTTTATATATAAATTAGGAACGAAGTTTTTGATGCTTTCTATTGTCATTTTTACAATTTCATGTAACGATGATTTAGAAGAACGAAACTTACAATATCCACAACTCAATCCAACAAATCCAGATGCAAATGCTGGAACATGGACACCATTATTATTAACTGCGCCGGATGAATTTTCGCTAGATGCACCATTGGCAGTTACAACAAACGCTTATAAAGCAGAAATTAATGAAATTAAAAGTTATCAAGCCAACATTACACCAGAGCAACAAGAAATTATAAATTATTGGAGTGTTGGCGGTGTTTTACGTTGGAACGAAATTATGCAAACACTTGTTGCAAGACACAATCGTCCGCCATATCAAAACGAAGATGGCACATATCCAATTCCTTCTGCTGCCAATCCTTTTGCCAATCCACAATTTCCATTTTCAAATCCTCCATTTGCAGCTCGAGCTTATGCTTATGTTAGCGCTGCACAATACGATGCAATGGTTGCAACTTGGCATTATAAAAATCTTTATAATCGTGCCGCGCCATTTGTAGTAGACAACGCAATTCAAGTTTTAGTTCCCAAAAGTCCTTTGCCTTCTTATCCGAGTGAAGATGGCGTTTTAGCTGGAGTTACAGTCGAAATTTTAAAATTATTATTTCCAACAGAAATTGCATTTATCCAACAAAAAGCAGACGAACAAAAATTATACAGAATAATCTCTGGAGCTAATGTTAGAAGCGATGTTGATGCTGGAGTACTTTTAGGAAGAAAAATTGCTACTAAATTTATTGCAAAAGCTGCAAGTGATGGTGCAGGAGCAGCAGTTGGAAACCAAGCATTATGGACACAATTAGAAACCAACGCTATTGCAAATGGGCAAACTCCTTGGCGTTCTTTAGAATTGCCAGTTCGTCCACCAATGTTACCATTATTTGGTAACGTAAAATCATTTTTAATGACGCCAGCTAATGTAATTGCCAATAGACCAGTTGCGCCACCATTAACCAATTCGCCACAATTTTTGGCAGAATTAAACGAAGTAAAATATTATAGCGAAAATGCAACTAGAGAACGAATGCAAATTGTAAATTTTTGGGCTGATGGAGTTGGAACTTACACGCCACCAGGACATTGGAATCAAATTGCCGACGAAGCATTTGTATATCAGTATTTTAGCGAAGTACGTTGGGCAAGAAATATGGCGTTATTAAATATCGCAATGATGGATGCTGCAATTAGTTGTTGGGATGCAAAATATACTTATTTCAATCCACGACCAAGCCAAGTAGATCCTTCTATAAAAACCTGTACTGGAGTTCCTAATTTTCCTGCTTATGTTTCTGGACATTCTACATTTAGCGCAGCAGCAGCAACTTATTTATCGCACGTAATTCCATCAAAAGCACAAGAATTTCAGGCAATGGCAGTTCAAGCATCAGAGTCTAGGTTGTTTGGAGCAATTCATTATAGAAGCGATTGCGAAAAAGGATTTTTACTAGGTCAAACGGTTGCCAATTATGCAATTAATAGAGCTACAATTGACGGCGCAGAATAAAAATTAAAACAAAAGACATCAAAAATTAATTTGTTGTCTTTTTTATATCAACCAAATTAAACCAACCAAAAATGAAAAATTCAGTAATGTTATTTGTAGTTTTTTCAATTGCTATTTCAACTTCTTTTGCTCAAAAAAGTAAATCAAAACCAGTTGTAAAAAAATCTGAAATTGAACTTAAAGTTGCATCGCTTTTGGCAAAAATGACTTTAGAAGAAAAAATTGGTCAAATGACTCAAATTACGGTTACTAATTTTCAAATAAATGGAAATAATGAGTTAAATGCTGCAAAATTAGCAGAAGGAATTCAGAAATATCATATTGGTTCTATATTAAATGTTCCAAATCCTGGTGCACAAACTATTGAAAATTGGAAAAATTATTTAACAACAATTAATACTGAAACTGCAAAAACTAGGTTAAAAATTCCTGTTTTGTATGGAATTGATGCTATTCACGGATCGAGTTATACCAATGGCGCAACGCTTTTTCCGCAGCAAATTGGTATGGCAGCAACTTTTAATACTGCATTAGTAAAAAAAGGAGCTGAAATTTCTGCTTATGAAACTCGTGCTTCTTCCATTCCTTGGGTTTTTTCACCAGATTTAGATTTGCCAAGAAATCCATCTTGGTCTAGAATGTGGGAATCGTTTGGCGAAGACACTTATTTATCTTCTCAAATGGCAATTGCAATGGTAGAAGGTTTTGAAGGAAAAAATGTAGATTCTAACTATAATGTGGCAACTTGTATAAAACATTATATTGGTTACGGAAGCACAACTACAGGTAAAGACAGAACGCCAAGTATAATTCCAGAACGCATTTTACGTCAGTATGATTTAACAATTTATGAAGCTGCAATTAAAGCTGGTTCTAAAAGCATTATGATAAGTTCTGGCGAAATTAACGGAACTCCAGTACACGCAAGCAAGTATTTAATTACAGATGTTTTAAAGAATGAACTAGGTTTTAAAGGTGTTGTAGTAACCGATTGGAAAGATATTATTTATCTTTTTACACGTCATAAAGTGGCAAGTTCCAATCGTGAAGCTGTAAAAATTTCGGTTCTGGCAGGAATTGATATGAGTATGGTTCCGGAAGATTATACTTTTTATGAAAATTTATTGGATTTGGTTAACAAAAAAGAAGTGCCAATGTCTAGAATTGACGATGCTGTTTCTAGAATTTTAAAATTAAAATTCGAAGTTAATTTATTTGAAAATTCAGTTGCCAATTTAAGTGACTTTCCAAAATTTGGTTCGCAAGAATTTATTGATGAAGCATACAAAACAGCATCAGAATCTATTACATTATTAAAAAATAAAGATGCTATTTTGCCATTAAAAAAATCAGAAAAAATCTTTGTAACTGGTCCAACTGCCAATAGTATGAAGTATTTAAATGGTGGTTGGTCGTACAATTGGCAAGGTGAAAATTCTGATGTTTATGCCAAAGATAAATTCACCATTCTTGAAGCTTTGCAAAACAAAATTGGAAAAGAAAATGTTAGTTACTCTGAAGGAGCATTTTTTGACAAAGAAGACGATGCAGAAATTGAAAAAACAGTTCAATTAGCAAAAACGGCTTCCAAAATAATTTTATGCTTGGGCGAAAAAAATTATACAGAAACTCCAGGCGATATTAGTAATTTATACCTTTCAGAAGCGCAAGTTAAATTGTCTTTGGCATTGTCTAAATTAAATATTCCAATAATTTTAATTTTGAATGAAGGTCGACCAAGATTAATTAGTCAATTTGAAGACAAAACTTTGGCAATTATTCAATGTTATTTGCCAGGAAATGAAGGAGCAAGAGCTTTGGCAGATATCCTTTTTGGCGATGTAAATCCTAGTGGAAGATTGCCTTATAATTATCCGAGATATCCAAATTCATTAGAAAAATACAATGGAAAATATACTGAAAGTTTGGGCGATGATGAGCAAAATAACGATGCAAAATATGAAAAAAGTTATTCGCCACAATTTGAATTTGGAACAGGATTGTCTTATACCACTTTTACATATTCTAACTTAAAAATAAACAAATCTGAAATCAATACTAATGAAAATGTAACCATAACT
>JAYVKR010000389.1:0-12289 GCA_043768185.1 Flavobacterium sp. | reverse complement strand
GTTTCGCCTTCGTTAATTCCTATAAATAATAATGTTCCTGCATTAAACGATTCAAATTCCATTGTGGCTTTGTCTGTTTCAATTTCTGCAAGAATATCGCCTTCTTTAACTTGGTCACCTACTTTTTTTAACCATGTTGCCACAGTTCCAGTAGTCATTGTGTCACTCAATCGTGGCATTGTAATTACTTTTACTCCGGCAGGAATAGTTGCAGGTTTCGAGTTTGAAGTTTCGGGTTGTGCTGGCGCTGAATCAGATTTTATTTCAGTTTCAACATCTTTTTTAGAATCTGATTTTTCTGCTACTTTTTCTGATGGTTTAGTTCCAGATACTAATGCTGAAATATCTTCGCCTTCTTTTCCAATAATTGCTAAAAGTGAATCTACTGGTGCAGTTTCTCCTTCTTGAATACCAATGTGAAGTAAAATTCCAGCATTGAACGATTCAAATTCCATTGTGGCTTTGTCTGTTTCAATTTCTGCTAGAATATCACCTTCTTTTATAGTATCACCAACTTTTTTAAGCCAAGTTGCAACAGTACCATCTGTCATTGTATCGCTTAAACGAGGCATATTTATTACTGTAGCCATAATTATATTTTATGAGAAATAAATGGATAGTTTTCTTGTTCATAAACCACATCATACAATTGTTGTACTTCTGGAAATGGAGATTCTTCGGCAAATTTTTCGCATTCGTCAACCAAGTCTCTAACTTTTTGATCTATTGCTTCAATTTGAGCTTCGGTTGCGTATTTTTTTTCTTTTATAATGTCTAAAACTTGCGTAATAGGATCTATTTTTCTGTATTCTTCTACTTCGTCTTTGGTTCTGTACAATTGCGCATCAGACATTGAATGTCCTCTATAACGATAGGTTTTCATTTCTAAAAATGTTTGTCCATCGCCACGACGTGCTCTGTCTATTGCTTCTGTCATTGCTTCTGCAACTTTAACTGGATTCATTCCGTCAACTGGACCACAAGGCATTTCATAACCTAAACCAAGTTTCCAAATATCGGTATGATTGGCAGTTCTTTCTACAGATGTTCCCATTGCATAACCGTTATTTTCACAAATAAATACTACTGGAAGTTTCCATAACATTGCCATATTGAATGCTTCGTGAAGTGAACCTTGACGTGCTGCGCCATCTCCAAAATAGGTTAAAGTTACACCACCAGTATTGAAATATTTATCTGCAAATGCCATTCCTGCTCCAACTGGAATTTGTGCTCCAACGATTCCGTGACCACCAAAAAATCCTTTTTCTTTAGAAAAAATATGCATAGAACCACCCATTCCTTTAGATGTTCCTGTTACTTTACCATACAATTCTGCCATTACTCGTTTAGGATCTACTCCCATTGCAATTGGTTGTACGTGATTTCTATAGGCAGTAATCATTTTATCTTTAGACAAATCCATTGCATGAATTGCTCCTGCAAGAACTGCTTCTTGACCGTTGTAAAGATGTAAAAACCCTCTAACTTTTTGTTGGATGTAAACGGCTGCTAATTTATCTTCAAATTTTCTCCAAAACTGCATGTCTTGATACCAGTTTAGATAAACTTCTTTGGTGATTTCTTTCATTTTCGTTGTTTGCTAATGCGTTTATTTACTAATTATTGCAAAGTTTATTTACAAAATTGTTTCCTCACACAAGTTTGCGATTTGCAAAAATAAGATATTGCAAGTAGATGTAAAAATTTAATTGTAGTAATTTGAAATTTTTAATGTTTGTTTAAGTATTTTTCATTTTAAAACTGAAATTGTTATGGATTTCAATTGATATTAAAATGATAACTCTTTAGTCCTGATGGAAGTGGAAATCCTTTTTTTAATTGCTTTGGGTTAAAACCCAAAGCAATTGAAAAAAGATTGGAACGTACAGCAGGAATTACCATATTTAACAATTCCAAAGCCAATCGCTTCTAATAATTCTACAAAGAAGTTTTATCGAACGAAAGTGGCAATAAATTCCCGATAGAATTAGATTTATAAACTGCGCCAGTTTCTCCCATAAAATATATTTCTATTGGAGTTTCTTGTTTAAATTCGTACTCTGCTATTGATTGACGGCAAGCGCCACAAGGTGGAATTGGTGATGTTGTTGGGTTTGTGTCTGATGCTGCGGTGATTGCTAAGGTTACAATTTTAACGTTTGGATAAATTGCTCCTGCTTGAAAAATAGCAACTCGCTCGGCACAAAGTCCTGATGGATAAGCTGCATTTTCTTGATTGGAACCTAAAACTATTTTTCCGTTTTCTAGTAAAATTGCTGCTCCAACTCTGAATTTTGAATATGGTGCGTAAGCATTTTTACGTATTTCTACTGCTTGTTGCATTAGCGAATTTACATTGACTGGTAATTCGTTTACATCATTATAAACTGCAATGTGGGTTGTAATATTGATTTCTTTCATTTGGTTATTGAGGAAAAAAAATCCAAATCTTATTGAAGATTTGGATGTTGTTTTAAATTTTAAATATGCTAATAATCGTCGTATTTATCGCCAAAATTGAATGTTAGTGAGAAACGAAGTGTATTTTCTAATGGGTTTTTAACTTTAGATGCTGAGAATAAATAAGATACGTCAACTTTTACAACATTGTATTTAAAGCCAGCGCCAAGTGATAAAAATTTTCTTGCTCCTTTTAACGGACTTTCATTGAAATATCCTAAACGAAATGCAAATGAATCTTGATAAAGATATTCTGCTCCAACTGAATAGGTAAATTCTTTTATTTCTTCGCTAAAACCGTCTGGTGCATCGTTGAAAGATTTAAAAATACCTGTTGCCCAACTTATTTTATTATAATCATTTCTGTTTTGATCTCTTAAAGCAATTTCTTCTGGACCTGTTATATTGCCATCACCATTCAAATCAGAATTTTGTGGTGTTGGAACTAAAAGTTTGGTTAACTCTGTACTAACTGTAACTTTATTATATTCGTCTAAAATAAAATCGAAAGCTCCACCAAGTCTCATATTGGCAGGCAGAAAATTAGATGAAATATCATTTTGAGTATTATCGTAACTGATTTTTGGTCCCATGTTTTGGAAATTAAATCCTAAACGGTATTTTCCATTAAACTCGTTAAAGGCAATTTCTTCTGATTGAAAAAATCCTGCCACGTCTACTGCAAAAGTACTACCAGGAACTGCATCAGTATTTAAATCCGCAATTTTCAAATTAGAACGAATATATCTACCACCAACAGCCATAGAAAATCTATCACTCAATTTTAAAGAATAAGAAGCATCAAGAGTCAATTCATTTGGTTTTACAACATTTGCTGGATCATCAAAATTTTGTCTTAACTCTATTTCTCCAAGACTAAAATAACGAAGACTTACTGCAAAAGCACTTCTTTCATTTAAACGGTTGTAATAATTAACTTGACCTAATGAAATATCGTTTACAAGTTGTGTTAAATATGGAGTATAACTTACAGAAAATCCTTGCTTATCTACCGCAAATGCATATTTTGCAGGATTCCACTGTTGCGAAAATGCATCTGTAGATGTTGCAACACCTTGATCTGCAAGACCAGCAGCACGAGCATCGGCAGCAACTAAAAGAAATGGAACTCCAGTTGTGATAACTCTATCTTGTGCATTAATGTATTGATTGGTAACTAGAAATAATACAATTAGTGAAATCTTTTTACTTATGTTTATTGTATTGTTTTTTTTGTAATCGTGATTCTTTGATTTCATTGAGTATTTTAAATAATTAAACAAATATAGTATTTTATTAAAGGATAACAAGTTTTTCAATTTTTTCTGTTTTTTTATTGGTAATGGTTGAATTAACTGTGAGTTTATAAATGTATACACCTTTTCCTATTTTATCGCCAAAATCGTCTGTTCCATCCCAAGTTACTTCTCTAGAAAGAAAACCTTCTGTGGTAACATATTGATTTATGGTTTTTACAACTTTACCAGTAATTGTAATTATTTGAACTTGAACTTGTAAAGGTTCAAATGGTTTGTTATGTGTAAACCAAAATTGTGTATAATTTACAAATGGATTTGGATAATTTAATACATTGGTCAAGGTTACATCATCATCGCCAACTACTACAAATTGAATTTCTGTTGATATAAAATTATTATAAACATCCCAAGCTTTAAAAGTTATTGTGTGCAATCCTAAAGCTAAATTTCTAAATGGAAATCTAATTTTTCCTTTTTTGTAATTATCAAGTTCTGTTTCATAATAATCATTAAGTATATAAGGTTTGGTTTCGTCTCCATCTAAAATTGCAACAATATCATGACCAATTCCGCTTGCAGTGTTTATACCATGTTCATCTTCAAGAAAAGCTAAAAAGAAAGGCGATTGATTTGTAATTCCACCATTTACAAAGGTTTCATCATTCATAAATAGTCTAATGGTTGGCGCAGTAACATCTGCTACAGCATTAGTATTTATTCCGCCCACTTTTATATCTAAATTATAACCAGTTTTGTCTAATAAAATTTCGTTTCTTTTAGTGTAAAAACTTATTCTTCCGTTTCCTAGCGGAATTTTAATATCTCTTGGCACTACAAAACCAAATTCGAACAAACCATTATTTACAGATGCGTTTCCTCTAAAAATTGTTTCTCCAAGATTTGAAAATGAAATTGGCGGACTATTATTATCGTTATTTAAGGTACTTCGGTTATAATTTTTATCAAATATATTTACGAATAATTCTCCGTTATAGTTTGGAAGTGGGTTTCCAGATTCGTCTTGTACTTCGCCAGATAATTTCACATAAGCCAGTGCTTTTAAATCGGAAATTGGTTGCGTTATTGGAACTTCATTAACTTTAGTGAGCACAACTCTTGGTTTTGGAATTGCCAACATTAATGCTGGATCGCCAAGAAATGCTACTACTCTAGTAGATGAATTGTTGTTGCTTCCAATTTTTGCTAATCGCAACGCTTCTGCAATTGAAGTGTACGTATTGGAATTATATGAGAATAATTGTTCAGACATTTCATCATTAAACAATTCTGCACTATATTTTCCTATTGATCTAATTGTAGTTATCATTGCAACTGCACCACCTTTTGGATTCCAATAAGTATATTCTCCAGCCGTTGGACGATACGGATTATCAAATCTTGAAAATTCGCAAGTAATGGTTATAAACAAAGGATATCTGTAACGGTTATTAAAGCTTAATCCGTCAAATTTATCCCAAATTCTTTCGGCAGTTAAACCATCTTCTCCACCATGACCAAGATAATTAAAAACCAAAGCACCTTTTTCGAAGGCATTTATAATATCTTCATTGGCTTTAGGATATCTATCGCCACCAGCAGAAGTTTGTTGTTGATAAGAATCTAAAAGTACTTTTTTAAAATTTATAAATGGTTTGTTAGCATAAATCGCATCTGTTAAAGTATTTTGTTTTACTTGTAATGTTGCATCGTCATCTTTATCTGAATCATCAGAAATACAAACATAATTGTTTCTCCAACTTCCGTAAGATTTAATATCGTGGTATTCTATAACTTTGTTTACCATTTCATCTGCTTGTTGTGGCGATGAAACTAGCATTCTACCAACGGCAATATCAGCAGAAAAAGAATATAATGGATCGCCTTCATTATCATCCATTAATGCAAAATAATCATCAGATGCAAATGAAGGTTCGCTAGATGAATAACTATTTACAGCATGATATATTGGAACGACGTTGGTATTATTTGGAATTCTATCTTTAAAATCGAAAGAAGCATCGCCAAAAAGATTTAAATATTTAACTCTGTTGGCAGTTGAAGAGGCATTTAAATAAACATATCTAACAAAATTTCTAATGGCGCCAATATCTTGCTTGCCAGAACCAAATTCTTGATAAATATCATCAAGATTTACAACTTTTACATTTAAGTTGGAATAACCTCTATGAAAATTGGCCAATCGTTCTGCTTGAGAATTTAAACTTCTTGGTGTAATAATTAAGTAATCAATATCTTGAAAGTTACCTTGATTGTTTTTAAAAATGGTTCCTTTTAAATTTTGATTAGAAACATTGGTGTTGTTGTCTTTTAGTGGAGCATAAAAATCGGCTTCGTCTAGAGCAATATATTTTTTTAAAGTTCCTAAATTGGCTTTGAAAGAAAAATTACTATCATTGGTTGTATTAGCAATTGATTGTACATTATATATATCTGAAATATCCCAAACTTGCTTAATGGCAGAAGCATTGGTTAATTGATATGCTACAACACCAGTTTGAGTAGCGCTGTTGTTGTACTGAAATCTAAATTGTTTACCGTAACCTAACAATTTACTTGTTGCTTTTAAAATTATATAATCTAGATGCGCTTTAGAGTTGGGAACACCATTATTATTGAATTTTAACTTTACATTAAAATTTTGAGAACTAGTTAATAAATTATTATTAATAGTTGTATCTGTAGCTTCTATACTTGAATTAGTTCCAATAGCTGGCAAATTTAAAGTTCCTATATTAGTTGTATTTACAAAAGCATCGAAAGTTGTGCTTACAAAAGAATTTCCGCCAACGTGAATTTCTATTTTTGTTGGAATTGTGGTTTCGATATTTGGAAAATTAAATTCGAAATCTTGTTCGTTTTTTAAACTAAAACTTTCTCCAAACCATACTCTACCAAGTCTACCTATATTAGTTAAATCAGTTTCATGAAATTGATAATCGTCAAATGTTGTTAAATTTAGTGTAGCAGAAGCTGATGGTTGCGTTGCTGATGTAATTCTTTTTCCGTCATTGCCAGAAGTTGTAACATAATAATAGGACTTATCTGCATATAGATTTAAATGTGTTTTATTTTCTACACTCCAATTGTCCATTCCTTCGGCATAAAAAAGTATATAATCGTCGTTATCAAAAGAATTATCTGCACTGCCAATTATTTGAATAGCATTTTCTTCAATATCATATGGATAAGGAACATTATTACTTAGTGGAACCATTCTTCCACCATTTCCATAAATTTTAATTTTATTCGGATTTACTCCATCAGTATTTAAACCAATTTGTGTTAAAAAAGATTTAGATATTTTATATACACCAGATTTTTGAACATAAAATCTATAAAAATTTCCAGATGATAAAACAGAATTTATTATGGTATTTGGAACAAAATTTAGAAGATTGTTTTTGTTAGAATTTGAACTATTTTGATACGAATAATTAAAAGATACGACTTTTTTATATTCATTTTCGATTTTAATTATCGGATTAAAAGTAAATAAAACCAGATTAACGTCTCTTGAAATTAAGTTTTGTAAGTTAAAATTTACAGAATTTAAAATATTTTTTTTAGATAAATCGCCTAGTTCAATTTCTGAAATTGATTGATAAATTAGGTTAGAAATTACTAAAGAATTTTCGTTTGCAAGTGCATTAGATTTAAATTTATTAGCATATTGTAAAGTCTTATTATAGGAGTCAAAATTAAAGTTTTTAGTATCAAATTGTGGTATAGTGAATTTAGCATTATCTTCTGAATAGCTTGAATTACTTGACCAATTTAGGGTAACAGAACCATTATTTTGTGAAAACACAAAACAATTAAAAAGTAAAAAAACAAGGACTAAAATTTTTTTCATAGCAATTGTATAACGTAAAAAAAAAATATTTATTACGAAAGAGTAAAAATAATATTTATTTGAAATTAACACAATATTATAAGTTAAAATTCGTTAATAATGAACATCAATAGCAAAAAAAATTATAAATATTTCTAATTGTGTTGCACTTTAAAGGTTAATTCTTATATTGCGTCACGAAATTTATTACCTATTAAAAGTATGAAAGTAAACAAAATTATGGCTACAAAGTTATTATTAACATTAATAATAGCAATTGGTTTTACTAGTTGTAGTAAAAAGTCTAGCTCAAAAAATTCGTCTAAAGCTACAGGATGGAAAATCAACGATAAAAAAGGTGGTTTTCAATATGCCTCAAACTTTAAAAAACAAGAAACTGGCCCAGGATTAGTTCTTGTAGAAGGTGGAACATTTACTATGGGTAAAGTTCAAGATGATCCTATGCATGATTGGAATAATACTCCAAATCAGCAACACGTTCAGTCTTTTTACATGGATGAGACAGAAGTAACTAATTTAATGTACATGGAGTATTTAGATTGGTTAAAGAGAGTTTATCCGCCTACAGAAGACAATTATAAAAATATTTATGAAGGTGCATCGCCAGATACATTAGTTTGGAGAAATAGACTTGGTTATAATGAAACTATGACTAATAACTATTTAAGACATCCTGCTTATTCTGAATATCCTGTAGTTGGTGTTAACTGGATACAAGCAGTTGAATTTAGTAAATGGAGAACTGATAGAGTAAATGAATCGGTATTAGAAAGAGAAGGATTTCTTAAAAAAGATGCTAAAGTTGCCGATGCAAGTTCTGAAGCTACTTTTAGTACAGAAACTTATTTAGCTACTCCAACAAGTACATTTGGAGGAAATGAAGAAATTGTATTAAAAGGAAGAAGAAATTCTAAAGCTGCTGGAAAAGGTGGAACAAAAAATTCTAAAGGAGAAGCACAAGAAGCTAAAAATGTATATGCGCAAAGAACATCTGGTTTAATTTTACCAGAATATAGACTTCCTACAGAGGCAGAATGGGAATATGCAGCAGCAGCAGATGTTGGGCAAAGAGAATATAATATTTACAAAGGACAAAAGAAATATCCTTGGTCTGGAAGTTATACACGCTCTGGAAAAAGAAAAATTAAAGGTGACCAATTGGCTAACTTTAAACAAGGAAAAGGTGATTACGGCGGAATTGCAGGTTGGTCTGATGATGGCGCTGATATTACTAATAAAGTAAAATCGTATCCTCCAAATGATTTTGGATTATATGACATGGCAGGAAACGTTTCAGAATGGGTTGCCGATGTTTATAGACCAATAGTTGATGATGAAGCAAATGACTTTAACTACTTTAGAGGAAATGTTTACACAAAAAATAAAATTGGTGAAGACGGAAAAGTTGAGCTTGTAACAGGTGAAAATCAAACTTTTGATACATTACCAAATGGTAGAGTTATGGCTAGAAATTTTCCAGGTCAAATTGCTCAAGTTCCAGTTGATGAAAAAGAAACGTATTTGAGACAAAACTTTGACAAAAGTGATGAAAGAAATTATCGTGATGGAGATAAACAATCTACAAGATATTTTGATTTTGGAAGCTCTGAAGAAGGAGAAAAACTAACTGATGAAAAAAGAATGTATGATTCACCAAAACATAATGTTACTACAGATAGTATTGGAAACATGATTCGTAAATATGATAAATCAAGTAAACGTACAACATTAGTAAATGATGATGTTAGAGTTTATAAAGGTGGATCTTGGAGAGATAGAGCATATTGGTTAGATCCAGCTCAAAGAAGGTATTTTCCGCAAGATATGGCAACAGATTATATTGGATTTAGATGTGCTATGTCTAGAGTTGGTCCAAAAGCTGACAAAAAGAAAAGACCAAGAAATTAAAAATAATTTTATAATATTATTAAAGTCTCGTAAATTTACGAGACTTTATTATTTAATAGATTTTATGGAAATTAGTGAAATTCATAAGTTGTTTTTAACGTGCAGTTCAATTTCAATTGATACAAGAACCATTGAGAAAAACTCAATGTTTGTTGCAATTAAAGGAGAAAATTTTGATGCAAATACATTTGCAAAAGATGCTTTAAAAAAAGGATCTTTATGTGTAATAATTGATAATTTAGAGTTTTATGTAGATGAAAGAACGATAATTGTAAAAGATAGTTTAATACTACTACAAGAATTAGCTCAATATCATAGAAAATATCTAAATATTCCAATTTTAGCAATAACTGGAAGTAACGGAAAAACTACTACCAAAGAACTTACCCATAAAGTATTATCTAAAAAATTTAAATGCAAGGCAACTATTGGTAATTTAAATAATCACATTGGTGTACCATTGACGCTTTTATCATTTAATAAAGAAACAGAATTTGGTATAGTTGAGATGGGTGCAAATCATAAAAAAGAAATTGAATTTTTATGTACAATTGCTACACCTGATTTTGGTTATATCACTAATTTTGGCAAAGCGCACCTAGAAGGTTTTGGAGGAATTGAAGGAGTAATAATTGGCAAAAGTGAATTGTATAATTATCTTGAAGAAAATAAAAAAATTGTTTTTATTAATTTGGATGACACTTTACAAGAAGAGAAAACTAAAAATATAAAAAGGATTTCTTTCAGTAATTTTGAGATAAGCGCAGATTTATTCATAAATAAACTAGAAGCAAATCCAAATGTTACAGTTTTTTATAATAGCATTGTAATTAATTCAAATTTAATAGGGTTATATAATTCCTCTAATATTCAATTTGCAATTACAATAGGTAAATATTTCAACATTATTGATTCTGAAATAAAAACTTCTATTGAAGAATATTATCCAGACAATAATAGATCTCAGATTATTAAGTCTGAATTCAATAACATAATCTTAGATGCTTATAATGCAAATCCAAGCAGTATGAATTTATCAATTCAAAATTTTCTTAAATTAGAAAAAGAAGATAAATATTTAATAATTGGAGATATGTATGAGTTAGGAGTTGAAACAGATGCCGAACATAAAAATATAATTAATTTGCTAAGTAAAAATAAAAAAGTTGAATGTTTTTTTGTTGGTAACTATTTTTATAAAAATAGTATAATTGAAGAAAAAAAATATTTTTTTAAAGACTTTGAAAATTTATTTAATCATATAAAATCATTAGAACTTAAAAATAAATTGATTTTTATAAAGGGTTCCAGAGGAATGAAATTGGAGAGGATTTTAGAAATTATTTAAAATATATTTCAAGTAATTCTTAAAAAAAATCTAGCATAATTACCATAAATAATAATGGATATTATTTAATACTATTTTCAAAATAGTAGATGATTTCTAATTTAGATTGATAAATTTACCCAGTAATATTTAAGAGTTTTTTAGATTTGCTGAGAGCATCCAAATAATTTTATGTCTGGTATTCACACAAAAAAAATTATAAAAAAAATATGTTTTTTTATTATATTTTACAGTTTCTCATATGGTTAAAAAACTACCTATTAATTTGAAAATTTAAGTATAAAATAGTATTTTATGAATTATTTATGTTACCTTATCTAAGACTATAAGAATATATAATTGATTTAAAAATAACCTAAAAAGTATTTTAAAAAGTTGATTAATTAGATATTTAATCATGCTCAAAATACATATGCATTTTATATAGAGTTTTATAATATCACTTAATTATCTCCTTACCATTTTAAGGATAAATTAAAACACTTTTGTTTAAATATTATATAATTTCTGATTAATATAATCTATATATTTTACTTCAATTAATCCTTAATTTCAATTAACAAATTACTTTTTTATTAATAGTATATATAATAAAAAATGATTGCAAATTGTTTTAATTAAAACCTTATATGCTATAAATTTTGTGCTAGCACTATTTCTAAACATTTTTAATATTTGAATTAATCCTATTTGAAATCAACTTAAAGGCACAATAATTTAATACCTTAATTTGATGATTTATTTACATCGTAAATAATTATTTTTATAAGATTTCCAAAATTTTATAAAATCATTTAAAATTTTTATAAGTTATTCCATATCATTGAGTAAGTTTTAAATATAATATCAATAAATAACTAAACAAGTATGATTTGGAAAACAATTACCAACAATAACTATATAAATATCTTTTCTAGACCTGAATTCTAAAACTGGAATATTAATTAGTATTTAGTAAAATAAAGTTGATAAATATATTTACTATATTTAAATTCTGGATATTTAATCAAATGTCTACTCCATCAATAAACTAATTTTTGAAACGAATCTATTCATTAAAATTTAATATAGATTTATTTATGGTAAATTATTGACCACAAAGTTAAATTTAAACTTAGCTTGTTTTGTTTAGTAGTATATTTTTATGTTGTAGATTTTATAAGTTGGATATAGCTTTTTTTTAATATCTCATAAAAATAAAAAAGTTAATTGTAATGAATTTTTATAAACTTATAAAAATATCAAATTTAATATTACCTAAGACATTATTTACCTACAGAGTATTACTATTATAATTACTAAATTTACCCTAAAAAAAAGTCCTCATCGTTATCCGATGAGGACTTAAAGAAAGGCGGCGACATACTCTCCCACAAATTGCAGTACCATCTGCGCAATCGGGCTTAACTTCTCTGTTCGGAATGGGAAGAGGTGAGC
>JAYVKR010000388.1:0-2038 GCA_043768185.1 Flavobacterium sp. | reverse complement strand
AGAATTCTAGATAAAAATGATCCAGTTAAATACGATTTTGCTTTGTTTGGACTTGGAGTTTTTGAAAAGTTTTAGATTATCTAGAAACCACTATTTTTTTGCCACAAAAACACAAAGTCGCAAAGATTTTTATTTAAAAAAATTTTTTTTTCACAAATTCACCAAATAGATAAGATTCTATATATTTTAATTTTATTGATTGAAATTGATATTGAAATTGATTTTTGAAATTGATATTGATATTGAAAAATTATCCTATTTTTGCTAAACCAAATATAACACAACAATTATGCTCATTATAGGAATTGCAGGCGGAACAGGATCTGGAAAAACAACCGTAGTTCACCAAATTATGAATGAATTACCAGAAGCCGAAGTGGGAATAATTTCTCAAGATTCTTATTATAAAGAAACGCACAATTTAGCTTTTGAAGAACGAGCATTAATAAATTTTGATCATCCAAGAGCTATAGATTTTGAACTTTTAGTACAGCATTTAAAAGCACTAAAAGTTGGCGAAACAGTAAATCAACCTGTATATTCTTTTGTAACTCACAATCGCACAGACGATACCATATCTACACATCCGAGAAAAGTAATGATAGTAGAAGGAATATTAATTCTTGCCAATCCAGAACTTCGCGAAATGTTCGACATAAAAGTATTTGTTCATGCCGATTCAGACGAACGTTTAATTCGACGTTTAAAACGTGACATTGCAGAACGTGGTCGCGATATGGAAGAAGTTTTAAACCGTTATCAAACAACGTTAAAACCTATGCATCAGCAGTTTATAGAGCCAACCAAAGCATTTGCAGACATTATAATTCCAAACGATAAATACAATACAGTTGCCATAGACGTAGTTCGTGCTGTAATAAATCAACGATTAACCTAATGAAAAACTGGTATCAAAATCTCATTTCCGATTATCCATTTCTTAAATTTTTAGGAAGTAGATACACTTTGGTTTTGATTTTTTTCCTAGTTTGGATGGTCTTTCTAGACAACTATTCTACCTTTGATCATCGCATATTAAACAAACAAATAAACGAACTAAAAGACAATAAAAAATACTATCAAGACGAAATTGCCAAAGACGAAAAAAGCATTAAAAATCTTAAAAATCCTGGCGAGACAGAAAAATATGCAAGAGAAAAATACTATATGAAAGGTGATAGTGAAGATGTTTACATTATTGATATTGAAGAAGATAGAATAAAAGATAGTATTCTAGAAGCCAATCAGTAGGCATTTTCTTCAATGGCAAATCCTGCTGTACATTACAATCTTTTTTCAATTACTTTGGGTTAAAACCCAAAGCAATTAAAAAAAGGATTTTCATTTCCATCAGGACTAAAGACCAACTATAAACTAGAATTTTAAAGTACTAATAACCATAAATTCCAAAACTTGTGAGCCATTCCAAAACACTTTTTTCAGAGTTCAATTCAGTTACAGCCAAGCAATGGAAGCAATTAATTCAGTACGACCTAAAAGGTGCAGATTATAATGAAACACTGGTTTGGGAAAGCCCAGAAGGAATAAAAGTAAAACCATTTTACCACAACGACGAATTTGAAAATAAAATTCAGGTAAACACCAAAGCAACCGAGTTTAAAATACTTCAAAATATCTTTGTTCACGATGTTTCAAAATCCAATAAACGAGCTTTAGAAACTTTAAATCGTGGTGCAGAAAGTATTCGTTTTACAATAGAAAATGAAACTATTTCTATTGAAGATCTAATGAAAAATCTTCCGTTAGAAACAACCAATTACTACTTTTATTTAACCTTCCTTTCAATCGATTTCGTTAACAAATTATCACAATTTTCAACTAAAAACAAAGCTAATTTCTACATTCAAAACGATCCAATTGCACAACTTGTAAAAGATGGAAATTGGTATGAAAATTTAGAATCTGACTTTGAAAAATTAAATAAAATTGCTACTTATTCAACTACATCATTTTTAACTTGTAATTCAAGTATATACCAAAACGCTGGTGCAAATATGGTGCAACAACTTGGCTACAC
>JAYVKR010000387.1:0-2675 GCA_043768185.1 Flavobacterium sp. | reverse complement strand
ATAATAAAATCATCAATTTTCAATGGTGTTGATGTAATTAAAAATGAATTAAACGAATTAAGAATTTCAAACCAAAAAGTTCTAAATTCTAAATCTTATAAGCTTGGAAACTGGTTTGTGCGTAAACTTTTATTTTTAAAAAAATAATGAAAAAAATAATTCCCATAGCTATATATCTTCCACAATTTCATCCAATTCCCGAAAACGATAAATGGTGGGGAAAAGGATTTACAGAATGGACAAATGTTACCAAAGCTACACCACGTTTTAAAGGTCATTATCAGCCACATTTGCCAGCAGATACTGGTTTTTATGATCTTAGATTAGAAGAAACTCGTCTAGGGCAAGAAGCATTAGCAAAACAATTTGGCATTCAAGGTTTTTGTTATTATCACTATTGGTTTAATGGTAAAAGAATGTTACACGAACCATTAGATAGAAAATTAAAAAATGCTAAAGAAGACTTACCATTTATGCTTTGTTGGGCAAACGAAAATTGGACAAGAGCTTGGGATGGAATGGATAAAGAAGTACTTTTAGAACAAAATTATTCTAATCAGGATGATGTTGAGCATATGAAAATGTTATGTAAAACCTACTTTAATGATTCTAGATACATAAAACATAACAATAAACCAGTTTTTCTAATTTATAGACCTAAACTTTTTCCAGATATAAATAAAACAGTAAAAACTTGGCGTGAAGTAGCAATTAATGAAGGTATAGGAGAAATTCATATAGGTTACATGCAAAGTTGGGGAATTGTAGATAATCCATCCGAAATGGGATTTGATTTTGCAGTAGAATTTCAACCAAAATTTGGTAATATGAAAGTAGAACCACTGCAAACAATTTCTATATTTGATAGAATACTTAAAAAACTTAAAAAAGTTTTAAAAATTGATAAAGAAATTATTTCTTATGATACTATAATTCAATACAAAGATTTTGTAAACAGACAAAAAGAATTCGACTTTAAAAAAGAAGTTTTACCATCTATAACTCCAATGTGGGACAATAGTCCTAGAAGAAAGAAAAACGCCATAATATTTGACAATTCTACTCCAGATGAATATGAAAATTGGCTAAATCATATTGTTCAAAACTATCCATGGTCACAGAGTAGTGAAAACTATTTATTTATAAATGCTTGGAACGAATGGGCAGAAGGAAACCATCTAGAACCTTGTCAAAAATGGGGAACTCAATATTTAGAAAGAACAAAAAAAGTATTGTCTAAAAGCTAGTTTAACTAATAAACTAGAAAATATAAAAACAATTTTGTGAATCAATTGATGAAAAATAATATAAAATTCCTAGCATACTATTTACCACAATACCATACCATTCCAGAAAATGACAAATGGTGGGGAAAAGGTTTTACAGAATGGACTAATGTAAAAAAAGCATTACCTTTATTTGCCGGACATAAACAGCCAATTGTTCCAGGAGAATTAGGATATTATAACTTACTTGAACAACCAGAAATTCAACATAAACAAGCCAATCTAGCTAAAGAATATGGTGTAGATGGTTTTATATATTATCAATATTGGTTTGGAAATGGCAAAATGGTTCTAGAAAAACCAGCAGAGCAAATGCTATTAGATAAAAGTATTAGTTTACCTTTTTGTTTTTGTTGGGCTAACGAAACTTGGAAAGGAATATGGCATGGAATAGACAATCCAAGCATATTAATTGAGCAAATTTATCCCGGAGAAGAAGATTATTGTAACTATTTTAATTATTTAGAGCCATTTTTTAAAGATGAGCGTTACATAAAAATAGACAATAAACCAATGTTTCATATTTACAGATTAGATGATATACCAAACGTTGATCAATTTATAAATCTTTTTAACGCTCTTGCCATTAAAATAGGTTTTAATGGAATACATTTTATTGCAACAGTTAGTGTTAACTCACCAAACGTTCTAAACAATGATAATGTGTATGGAGTTGTGGGTATAGATGCTTTTCAAAAGTTGCGCTATTCTCAATTATTTCATTTTAAAAAAGATTCTTTTTTATACAAATGCGAGTATAGAATTTTATACCAATTAGGTTATTTTGACGTACTAGGAAAAAGAAAAAAACCATTAGTAGTAGATTACAACAAGGGATTAAAAAAATTAGCAATTAATTTTCCTCATACTAAATACATTCCTTGCGTTATTCCAAACTGGGATAATTCGCCAAGAAGTGGAAAAAAGTCGTTAATATTTATAAATTCAAGTCCAAACGCTTTTTACAAGTATTTTAAAGAGTTGATGCACTATATTGGTAAACAAGAAAGTAAACCAACTATGATTGTTCTAAAGTCTTGGAACGAATGGGCAGAAGGTAATTATTTAGAACCAGATTCTAATTATGGTAGAAAATGGTTAGAAGTTATAAAAAAAATAAAGCAAGAATTTTAATTCTATAAAATAATTATATGATTAAAATTAGCATAATAGTGCCAGTTTACAATGTTGAGAAGTATCTTTCTAGTTGTTTAGATAGTCTACTAGAACAAGATTTAAAACCTAGTGAGTATGAAATAATTTGTACAAATGATGGTGCTACAGATAATTGTAAAGAAATACTTTTTAAATATGCTAAAAATCATTCTAATATTGTAATAATAAATCAGCATAATCAAGGAGTTTCTGTTGCCAGAAACGCAGCACTAA
>JAYVKR010000386.1:0-10312 GCA_043768185.1 Flavobacterium sp. | reverse complement strand
TGAAAGTTCCTTGAGTTGTATACGATAAAGGAGAAGTTGTTGTTCCAGTAATAGTTCCAGAGCAATTATCTAAAGCTGTTGGCGCAGTTACCGTTGCCGTACATTGACCAGTTACTGTTGCAAGTGAAGCAAGAGTTGCTACTGGCGCAGTTGTATCATTTATAACTATTTGTTGATTTTGTGTAGATGTTAATCCATTTCCATCATTATATGTCCAAGTTACAGAAAAAGTTCCTTGTGAAGAATACATTAATGGACTTGCTGTTGTTCCAGTAATTTGACCATAACAATTACTTGTAGCTGTTGGAGCAACTAATGTTGCTGAACATTGTGCAGTAATAGTTGGTAAATTGGTAATATTAGCAACTGGTGCTGTACAACTTGAATTTATTGTAAAAGTTTGTGCAGCTGTTGAACTTGAATTACAAGCGCTAAAAACTGTTACATTTGCAGATCCAGCATTAGCAACATCTAATGCAGTAATTGCTGCTGTAAGTTGAGTTGCACTCACAAAAGTTGTAGTTCTATTAGTTCCATTCCATCTTACAGTTGCATCACCATTAACAAAATTAGATCCATTAACAGTTAATGTAAAAGCTGAACTTCCAGATAGTTTGTTTGTTGGTGTGATTGTGCTTACTACTGGATTTGGTGTTACGGTAACAATTACTTCATTTCTATTACTTTTAATGGGCTGTAGTTTCCAGTTAAAAAATTGGAAGAAAGTTCCAACACCGCTATTACCTGTAATTGAAATTGGACCACTTGTAATAGGATAAGTTATTCCTGTTGTTGCACAAGTTAAACTTGTGTTGGAAATTTGTCTAGATACTAATCTTAAACCTGTTCCAACTGGAACAAAGAAATCTAAATTAATATCTTGACTTCCCAAAGCTGTTAATCTTACTATTCTTGCTTCTAAAACTGTACCTGAACTATTTGATAATTCTACATAAATTTGTCCAATTGCAGATGCATTTATTAAAACTGATTTCAACATAGTTGGAGTAGTACAATTAAATATTAAATATCTATTTGCTACACTTGCATTAGCTGTAACTGTTCCTGCTGCTACCGTTGGTCCAACATTTGATGGAGTAACTTCACTTTCTACCCAATAAGAAGTTGTAGTAGTTAAAGCTGGTGTTGTATAAGTTGCAGTTGAAGCTAATACAGAAGTTGATGTAGCAGAATTATACCATTTAATAGTTCCGCTTCCTGTTGCAGATAGAGCAGCAGTTTGTCCAACACATATAGTTGCGTCTGAAGCAACAGGTGTTGATGTAGAAGGAATCATTGTAACGTTTAAAGTTGTTGCTGCGCCATTAGTTATTGTTGCAGATATTGTTTGAGTTGCATAACCAGCAGCTTCAAATATTACATTATATGTACCAGCAATTTGTACTTTATGATAATCTCCTTTTGTTGGTGAAGTTTCTACATATCCACCAAATCCATCAGATGTTCCGTTTACGTAAACTTTTGCATGTATAGGAAAACCTGATTGATCTGTTACAACACCTTGTAATCCATAACTAGCTTCTTTAACATAGTTAAGTAAAGCTTGTCTATTTCTAACCCAATGGAAAGGCAAAGCTGTAGCAGCAGGAAATTTAGTTGCTGATATCTCTACTGTAACTTCTTTATTATGATTAAAATAAGTATTAAAATCTTGTCTTCCACCTTTTACAGTATACCAAATTGCGCCATTTGTAGTTCCAATATATTGACCAGTACCATAAACATCATCCATATAGTTTAAATTTCCATCAGCAATTTGACATGCTTCGGCATAAACTTTAGAAATATACCTAAAATAGGCATCTTGCGGATGTACACTTACAGCTGAAGTTCCAGTGGCACCATTTGAAGTATCCCAAGGAAAATTTACAACTTCTGCTCCACCATGATAGTTAGCAGATAAAACAAAATTTCTTGTCTGTTCAAAATTTAAAAAAGCAGTAGTTTCAGTTTGAAATACTTCGTTATCAGGATGAATTCCTCCAATAAAATCTGGATAATTTCTATTTAAGTCTTTTCCTGCTGCATTTGCACGTGTAGCTGTGTTTCCAACTGAATTCATTGTATCATTTCCAGCGGTTTTATATGATCCATCAGGATTTGCAAGCGGACAAATAAATAACTCTGTTCCGTTAACAACATTAGTTATTTCAGTATCTGTTCCATAATTAGTTAACAACTCATCAATAAAATGTAACATTGTTGGATAACCTGTAATCTCGTCACCATGCATTGAAGAAGAATAGAAGAATTCTGGTTCTGTTTCATCTGAAGTTGCATTGTCAGATATTTTTAAAACATATAACGTTCTTCCATTTGGAGTAGAACCAATTGTTTGAAGTGTACATAAACTTGGATAGGTTGTAGCCCAAAATTGCATTTTAGCAACATATTCAGAATATTTAGGATAAGCATCCCAAGTAGTATCCCAAGCTGCAGTGGCTTTATTAGAGTTTGTATAAAATTCTAGCGGAACTTCATTGTCTTCTGCAAGCACTTCATATTGAATGCCATAAGTAAGAAATCTTTTAAACTGATCGTTGTTAGCATAAGCTTCAACTTCTAATAGTTGTTCGTCTACATGCTTGTGACTTATTGACAAAAACTCGTTTAATTCTAAAAATTGCGCTTTACTTGTCGCTTTAAAGTGCAGAATTACTTCTCCTTTTTCTCGTAAATAACGATTTGCTTTTTCTAATGAACCACCTTTTTGAGCAAACAAAGTGCTTGTAAATAAGATGGTTAGGATCAAAATAAAAGTAAATTTTTTCATATTTGTTTGGATTTTAAAGCACAAATCTAAATAATATGAAAACATCTACAAAATTATTTATCGATTAAAAGTAAAATAAATCGATTAAAAGCATTAAAATTATAATAAAATAATCTAAAACTTACATAAATTGGTTTTTAATGTATTTTGTAGAATTAATTTAACGGTATTTAAATTTTCTTGATTGTAAATAAAAAATCCCATTTAGAAAATTTCTAAATGGGATTGTGTAGCGAGACCGAGATTTGAACTCGGGACCTCAGGGTTATGAATCCTGCGCTCTAACCAACTGAGCTATCTCGCCTTATTCTTTATCAAATTTCTTTGAGCGTGCAAATATAAGCCAATTATAACATTGAGCAAATAATAAATTGAAAAAAATAATTTTTTCTTTACGTGTATTTATAAATAAAAATTATATATTTCACAAAAATTTAGATTATGTCTATAAAATTGCGCTACGAAATAGAATTTCCCATAAATTCTTCTCCTCAACTCTTATATCAATACATTTCTACGCCTTCTGGATTGCAGGAATGGTTTGCGGATAACGTAAATTCTAGAGGAGAATATTTTACATTTGAGTGGAATGATTCCGAAGAAAATGCACGATTAATTTCTAAAAAATCAGGAGAAAAAGTAAAATTTAGATGGCTTGATGAAAACAATAAAGATACAGAGTATTATTTTGAATTAAGAATTCTTGAAGATGAAATTACTAAAGACGTATCATTAATGGTAATTGACTTTGCACCAGAAGATGAAATAGAAGAATCATCTCAATTATGGGAAAATCAAGTTTCCGATTTAAAACATGTAATTGGTTCTGCATAGAAATTATTATTTTAAACTTATATTTGTCTCGACCTAAAATCGAGACTTTTTTATGATTAATTACAACGGAGAAATCTTAAATTCTGATACTACTTTATCCAATTCCAATCGCGCATTTCTGTATGGCGATGGCGTTTTTGAAACTTTAAAAATTGTAAATAATAAAATTTTATTTCTAGAAGATCATTATTTTAGATTAATGGCTTCAATGCGAATTGTACGAATGCAAATTCCTGCAACATTTACTATGGAATTTCTAGAAAATGAAATTTTGACTTTGGTAAATAAATTAGAAATAAAAGATTCTACAAGAATTAGATTTACAGTTTTTAGAAACGATGGCGGATTTTATTTGCCTAAAACAAGATCAGTTTCATATATAATTCAAGCTTCTGCGTTGGATATTAAAGAGTATCAATTTTCTAATGAAAGTTATGAAGTTGATTTATACAAAGATTTTTTTATATCTAAACAATTACTATCTACCATAAAAACTACCAATAAAATGATACATATTACAGGTAGCATTTTTGCAGATGAAAATGGTTTTCAAAATTGTTTATTGCTTAACAATGAAAAAAATATAGTTGAAGCTTTAAACGGAAACTTGTTTATGTTGCTTCAAAATAAATTGATAACTCCGCCAATTTCCGAAGGTTGTTTAAACGGAATAATGAGAAAACAAATTATTCAAATTGCAAAAAAAATACAAAATATTGAAGTTGTAGAAGAAATAATTTCACCATTCGATTTACAAAAAGCAGATGAATTGTTTATTACAAATGTAATATCTGGTGTACAATCAATAACAAAATATAGAAAGAAGGAATTTAAAAATAATCTTGCTAAAGAGTTATTGGAAAAATTAAATGAGTTGATTTAAATTTAAAAACTTAGTTACTTTTTATTTAGTTGTTCTCTTAAAAATTTTATTTCATCTTGTAATGATAAAATAAATTTGTCATTAGTATCTTGATAAAGATTATTCACACTACCTATAGATCTATCTTTTAAATCTTGATTATAAACTCCTCCGTTATTTATTTCAAATAAATCTGAAAATGGAAGCTCTAAAACTTGTTTAATTTTTAGCAACCTCTCTAAAGATAAAGTTGTTTCACTTCTTTCTAATTTATTATACGCGGAAGGACTTATTTGAAGTTCATGTGCCATATTTTCGTGAGACAAACCTTTTATTTTTCGAACATCACGAATTTTTTTTAAAATTTTCTCAACATTTTCCGAAATATCTTTATCAATATTCTCCATAAAACGATATAATTTATACACAAAAGTAAATATTTCTATCTTAAAACGAAATTTATATCTATTTATTTTTTTGAGATTTGATTAATTATAAAAGTGTAATTGTTAAACATTACTTTTTTATAAAGTGTAACCATTAAATTATATTATTTATGAAAAAAATTACAACACTTATATTGTTGGCTATTTCAGCAATTACAAATGCACAATACTTTGAAGGTTTCGAAAAAGGTGTTCCAGGAACAATGATACAAACTTTTTATAAAGGTGAAACTACTTTTATAGATTTTGGACTTTCAGCTTTAAATGTTGATGCAGCTTTATCTGAAAATAATAGCGCAGTGTTTTTTAACGCAATGGAAATTAACGAAACTTCTACATCAATACAAACTCCAATTTTAAATTTAAGTAAAACAGATTCAAGTTTAGAATTTATATATTTTCAAAAATTTAAAACAGAAAATTATGCTAATGAACTTAAATTAGAATTTTCGAATGATAATGGAGTTACTTGGAAAGAAATAGCAGTTTACAAAGAAACATTAACAGATTCAAAAAAAATACATATCGATTTAGCACCTTTTAAACCATCAAATAAAAGTTGTATAAAATTTAAATGTACTCAAGTAGATTCATCGTTGGGTTATCCAATTATAATTGATGATATAAATATTGGTAATGATTCAAATATTAAAAGAGATTTAATTAATCCAAATGATGCAAAAAATTTAAGTACAGAAATTGTAATTTATCCAAATCCTTCGAATGGAATATTTAATTTTTATTCAACCCAACCAATTAATGTATTAATTATTGATGCTAATGGTAGAAAAGTATTTGGAGAAATCGAAATCTTTAATAATACAATTGTAAATCTAACTCAATTTAGTAAAGGAATTTATTTTGCCAAAATTAATAACGCTACAACTCAAGAAATTAAAAAATTAATTATTCAATAAAAAAACCAAAATTATGAGAAAAATATACATTCTAGTTGTTATAATTTCAACATCATTATTGGTTACAGGATTTATAAAGTTTAATAAACCTGCTTACACAAATATACCAACTAATGCTTTTGGAACAGGAAATGTTATAAATGCAACCAGATTTGCTAGTTGGATTAATAATGTTACTCCTTCAATAAATGTGTTTGTAAAACCAGCTGATGGACCAAATTTTGTTGGAGATAATAATGTTACACTATCATCTTTTGATAGACAAGACTTTTTTAGATGGTCTCAACAAATGTTTTATTGGATTTTATCTCCTGTACCTTCTAATGGTTCTTATGGAAGTTGTGGAGGTTTAGTCTTAAATTCTCCAGCTTTTTATGATGTACAAGGTTCAAATTTTGTAAGGCATACTTGCGACAATCTAGCTAAAACAAATATGACTTTTGATATTAAAAGCACACAAAATGGCAAAAATGACTTACCTATATTTTTTGAACAAAATACTGATAGAATATTTGATATTGATAAAACACCGAAATCTATTCGTGGATATCAAATTGTAAAAGATGGAAAAGGTAAAATAGTAGAAGTTGGTAATATAAAAGTTAAAGGAAATATTCCAACTTTTTATGATTTAAAAGGCGAAGTAATTGAAATAGTGGAATTAATTTACAGTAAAGATTTGGATTATAAAACCACTGTACAACAATTTGAAATTAATAAAATTTTTTATAATGTTTCATTAATTTCTCCTTTTGCACCGATCATAATATTGCCTAGCGTAGCTCAAGCAAGTAATAATGGTTCTAGTAATGTACTTATGGCTCGTAATGGTTCATTAGTATATTATAATATCATGGTAAATGATGTCTACGCAATATTTTCTAAAATGGTTAATAATAATACTTTACCATCAAATAGCTCATTTCCTACTACATCGGCTGAGTTAAATGTTATAAGTAATTATGCGAATTCTATTGGTATGCCATTAATTAAAACTGAAGGTAGAGTTCTAGCTATGGAGCTCAAAACCTCTTGGATTGATGCTACTAATTTAACAAACTCAAACAATTATATTAAAACAAGTGCTACTGTACCTAATTATATTCAAACTTCGCCTGGCATTTGGACAAAAAGTGGCACAAGAAAAACTACTCTAGCACTTGTAGGAATGCATGTTGTGGGTAGCGTTTTAGGTCATCCAGAAATGATATGGAGTACATTTGAACATAAAAATAATACTCCAAATAATGGTTATCCTTTTACCAATAATAATAATGGCATAACGAGTGTTTCAACTGATGACAGTGCAATTGATTTTAATTTTGCTCAACCAAGAACAAACACCTATACTCCAAATTTTAATGTATCACATATTACAGGATTTAATAATCTAAGTGGAGCAAATGGTTTTACAATATCTAATAGTGATACTAAAAGAAATCAACCTTTTGGATGGGGTGGTGTTATAGCAAGTGGTGGTAGCCCAAATCTTATAAATCCTATTGATGTTATGACAGTTGAAAATTCTAATGCACAACTTGTGGCAATAAATACAGATGGCAATAGTAGATTAATTAATGGTGATATACGAAAAAATTATTTTCAAGTTGGTTCTACTTGGATGTCATTATTTGAAACTAATCAACAAGCTGGAACTATAAGATTATCTAATTCTACTATGGAAACATATACGCAAGCAACTAATGCCAGAATTAATATTCCTGGAGGAGCAGGACTAAATTGTTTTAGTTGTCATGATACTGGTGGTTCAGAAAGCCCTGCACCTAAAGAAGTTTTTTTAAGTCATGTATTTTTTAATACTATAGCTAAATAAAACTTAATTTAAATTTTCGTATATTTACATATAAATTAAACCTTTTAAAATCATGAAAAATAAATTACTTTTATTAACAGTTTTACTTATGTTTTCAGTACAATCTGCCTTATGTCAATTTACTACTGGCACTGCTAACTTATCTGCAACAAGTACTGTTCGTATAGATACAAGTCCTACAATTGTAACTATAACATTAACTGGTCTTAGTGATAGATGGCTTGGTCTTGGTTTTGCATCTAATACGATGTCTTCAGTTACAGATATGTTCATTTGGAATGATTCTACTAACAGAGATTATACACCAAATACGGTAGGTAATGCGGGTCATAATTTACCAAGTCCAGATGCTATTCAAAGTTGGACAATTGTTTCTGACGATGTAGCTTCTGGAACAAGAACTGTAGTGGCTACAAGACCATTAGTTTCATCTGGAGATTATACTTTTACTAATAATAATATGTTTATCCAACTTATATATGCACAAGGTTCAACTACTAGTTTGGCATATCATGGTGATAATCCTCATGGAACTGCTGCTATTGGTAGATTTGTACTAGCACTTGAAGGTTTTACTTCCAACTCTACAAGTATTTATCCAAATCCATCGACAGGAACTTTTAAAATTAAAACTAAATCAATTTTAGATAAAATTATTGTATACAGTCAAAATGGTGCTATTGTAAAAACTATTATATTCGAAGAAAAGAAAGAGGAAAATGAAGTGAATTTAAGTGAATTATCAAAAGGGATTTATATTTTTGAATTACAAAATGGTGAAGAAAAATCTTGGAAAAGAGTAGTTATTGAATAAACGTTAATTTATATCACAAATAAAGGTTTCAGTTTAATTAGTTAACTGAAACCTTTTTTTTTCCCTAATTCAAAACAGGATTTTCTGGCGCATTAGACCATATTAAGTAATCGCCACCCAATTCCATAATTTTTTCTTTCCAAAATTTAGAAGATGCCTTTTTTAAAATTTCGGATTCATAATTGTTAGAAGTAATAATCCATGAATTGGCATTTAATTCTGTTTCCAGTTGATTGGAAGACCAACCAGTATATCCTAAAAAGAATCTAATGTTTTCTTTGGTAATTTTACCTTCGTTTATTAATGTTTTGGTCAATTCGAAATCGCCACCCCAAAAAATACCATTAGAAATTTCAATACTATTAGAAATTAATTCTGGTATTGTGTGAATAAAATAAAGATTGTCTTGTTCAACTGGTCCGCCATTATAAATTTTAAACTCGGCTTCAATTTCTGGTAATAAATCGTTTATGGAATATTCTAAAGGTTTGTTTAAAATAAATCCAACAGAACCTTCCACTGTATGATCTGCCAATAAAATAACCGATCTGTTAAAAGATAAATCGCCAATTATTGATGGTTCGGCTAAAAGCAGTTGTCCTTTGTGTAGTTTTTCTGTAATCATTTAGCTTCTTTTTTTAATAAAAGTACAATTAAATATGGTAAATCCAAATTAAATGTAAAAAAAATCACGCCATTGGCGTGATTTAATTTATATCAAATTGTAAAACTAATTAGTTTACAGAACCTTCTAATTCTGCACCAGCTTTAAATTTCACTACATTTTTAGCAGCAATTTTAATAGTTTTTCCTGTTTGAGGGTTTCTACCATCTCTTGCAGCTCTGTTAGATACTGACCAAGATCCAAAACCTACTAAAGAAACTCTACCACCTTTTTTCAAAGTTGATCCTACGTTTCCTAAAAATGATTCTAAAGCTAATTTTGCAGCCGCTTTTGTAATTCCTGCGTCAGCAGCAATAGCATCGATTAATTCTGATTTGTTCATAATACTAGTTATTAATTGTTGGTTAAACGTTATTTTTAATAAAAACAAATTTAGTAGAAAATACACACTACGCAAGCGATGAGCGAGTTTTTTAATGTATTTGTTGATAAGTAGAAGTATTTGTTAATAAAAACGTGCATTTCGTCGAAGATTAACTACTTTTTTTCAATGATTACTTGACTTTACAACGCTTTTGTATCATTAGAAAGTGTTATTCCGTTTAACAATTCTGATGTATTCATCCTTTTTTTTGCTGGAAATTGTAAATTTATAACTTCTATAAAACCATTTACTACAGCAATTTTTAATGTTTTTTTAGTAGATAGTATTGTTCCAATTGTTTCTAAATGTTCTTCCTTATTATATACAGCTTGATAAATCTTAACATTCCATTCGTCATTGCCATCTTTTATAGTACACCAAGCAGCTGGATATGGCGAAAGTCCACGAATTAAATTATGAATTTCTTCGACTGATTTAGAAAAATCTATTTTGCAATTTTCTTTATTTAATTTGTAAGCTGTATTTATTTCGTTTGTATCTTTTTGAATTGTAGTTACAACTTTCTCATTTGCTATTAAAGCTAAAGTTTCAATTACAGTTTCACTTCCTAATACCATTAATCTATCGTGTAATTCTCCGGCATTTTCATTTTTAGATATCGAAATTTCATTACTCATAATCATTGCGCCTGTATCAATTTTATCATCAATAAAAAAAGTGGTAACTCAAGTTTTGGTTTCTCCATTTATAATTGCCCAATTTATTGGCGCAGCACCACGATAATTTGGTAACAACGATGCG
>JAYVKR010000385.1:0-3774 GCA_043768185.1 Flavobacterium sp. | reverse complement strand
TTAAAAAAACAATTACCATGATTGCTACATCATTTACGGCTTGGTTTGAATTTAAAGATATTATTAATTTACCATATATTAACTAGACTTAAGCCAATTATTTTTATAAAAGAGTTCAAGAAATTGAGCTCTTTTTTTGTTAAGTTTTTTGTTTACTATTTACTGTTTACAGTAAACAGTAAATAGTAAACAAAATTTCTAAAACTCGACTGATTTTTAATAAAAACTTCTAATAAAAAGATTTACAAAACGATTTTTTACAAAACTTAAATTGACAACAAAAACAATTTAAAATTGCTTAAAGCCAACTTAAAGAAGCTATTTTTAATTGGAAATTTCTATGGAAAATAAATAATAATAGATTTTGATAATAATAAGAAAAACCCACAGTTAAGTGAGTTTTCCATTTGTAATTTCTATAGTTAAAAGTTAAATCGTTTTTAATAATTCTAAAACTTTTTCGTTTTTTTCTATTTTATTTAATTCTGATAATTGAACTTGAAAATGGTTTAAATTTATAGCATCATTTTTTAAATTTTCGATGGCGGAAATTCTAGCAGAAAATAATTGACTTTTTAATGACATTGAATATAACTTTGTTAATTGTTCAATTTCGATATCTTTTGCTGCAACTTTATTTGAATGTTTTAATACTAAATTGGCAAACAATAATGCGTTATTATCGTTCTTAATATTCTTTAGAATTGTATTGATTATTAAACTGTAATTATCAATACTTTTTATGTTTTCTATTATTGGATTTAAAATTATTTCAGCGGCATTTTCGTCTTTTTCTTTTACATATTTATTGATTTCCTTTAAGGTATTCATCAATAAATTTTCTTCTTTTTTACCTTTTTCTTCCCAAGCATCTTTTAATCCAACAGTTTTGTTAAAAACTAATTTTGTAGCCGTTGCATCTTTATCAACATTAAAATATCCTAAACGTTGAAACTGAAATTTATCATTTGGTTTTGCATCGGCAAGACTTGGTTCTACAAATCCTTTTACAATTTCTAAAGATGATTTGTTTATAAAATCTAAGAAGTTTTTCTCTTTGTGAGCATCTGGAGCTTCATCAATAAAAAGTCTATCATACAAACGAACTTCTGCTTCAATTGCGTGCGAAATTGAAACCCAATGCAACGTTCCAGCCACTTTTCTTTGGCTAGCTTCACTCATGCTTCCAGAACGTGAGTCTTCATCGTAAGTTACTTTAATTTCTGTAATTTTTCCGTTTGCATCTTTGGTAACGCTTTCTCCTTTAATAATGTAACCATTTTTTAAACGTACTTCGTTACCAATACTTAATCTAAAAAATTTGGCTGGAGCAATTTCTAAAAAGTCTTCTCTTTCTATATATAATTCTCTAGAAAACGGCACTTTTCTAAATCCGGCACTCTCATCTTCTTGATTGTTTTCGGCATCTAATAATTCTGTTTTTCCTTCTGGATAATTGGTAATTACCAACTTTACTGGATCTAAAACTGCCATAACTCTTGGTGCCGTTTTATTTAAATCTTCGCGCAAGCAAAATTCTAAAAGTGAAACATCAATTACGTTTTCACGTTTGGCAACACCAATAGTTTCACAAAAATTTCTTATAGATTTTGCAGTATAACCACGACGACGTAAGCCAGAAATAGTTGGCATTCTTGGATCATCCCAACCGTTAACAACTTTTTCTTCAACTAGTTGCAATAGTTTTCGTTTGCTCATTACAGTATAATTCAAATTCAAACGTGCAAATTCATATTGATTTGGACGGATTTTTAAATAATGAGATTCTGAAACAAGTTCATTAGATTCTGAAACAAGTTCATGAGAACCTGAAACAAGTTCAGGTTGAATCTGATCTAAAAACCAATTATATAATTCGCGATGCATTACAAATTCTAAAGTACAAATAGAGTGCGAAATTTGTTCGATGTAATCACTTTCGCCATGCGCATAATCATACATTGGATAAATTTTCCAATTGTTTCCTGTTCTATGATGATGGCGATGCAAAACTCTATACATCAATGGATCACGCATTAACATATTGGTAGAAGTCATATCAATTTTAGCTCTTAAAACGTGACTTCCTTCTGGAAAATCGCCATTTTTCATAGCTTCAAACAATGTTAAATTTTCTTCAACAGAACGATTTCTAAATGGACCATCAATTCCTGGTTGCGTTGGAGTTCCTTTTTGAATTGCCATTTCTTCAGACGATTGAGAATCCACATACGCTTTTCCATTTTTGATCATAGCAATTGCCCAATCATACAATTGTTGAAAATAATCGGATGCATAACGTTCTTCGTCCCAATTGAAACCTAACCAAAGTAAATCTTCTTTTATTGCATCAACATATTCTTGCTCTTCTTTGGCAGGATTTGTGTCGTCAAAACGCAAATTTACTGGCGCATTGTACTTTAATCCCAATCCAAAATTTAAACAAATAGATTTAGCGTGACCAATATGCAAATAGCCATTTGGTTCTGGAGGAAAACGAAAACGTAATTTATCTTGAGGAAAACCGCTTGTTAAACTGTCTTCAATAATTTGTTCTAGGAAATTTAAAGCTTTTTCTTCTGCTGCCATTTTGTTTATTTGAATTGCAAAGATAAAAATTTAGACGATAGATAATAGCGTTAAGTATAATAGACTTTGAATTAAAATAATTGGTACATTTGTATAAATTATTAAATGTTATGAGACAAGTTACAGTTACAATACCGGATGAATATTATGATAATTTAATCCAATTTTTAAAACCTATTCCTGATACGGTAATAGATAATAGTGAAGAAGAATATAATAAATCAATTGAGAAAATGGTTTTAGAACGTATTAAGAACGCTAAACCTGAGGATTATGTAAGTTGGGAAGAATCTAAAAAAAGATTAGATGCAAAATGGCTTAGATAATTTTGAAATTAAAGTACTAAAACGTGCTGAATTAGAAGTTGATGAAATTACTGAATATTATGAATTGATTAATGAAGGATTAGGTGTTGATTTTTATAATGAATATATAAATTATGTTGAAACATTAAAAAACATTCCTTTTTTTGAAATCAAATATAATATTGTTCGAAAACTTCCGTTGAAAAAATTCCCTTACACAATACACTTCACAGTAGATGAATTTGAAAAAACCGTTTCAATTCAAGCCATAACTTGTGATTATCAAAATCCAAAACTTACTAGAATAAAAATATAAAATGGGAATAATAAAATTAAAAAACATACGCACTTTCTCTTATCATGGTTGTCTTGTTGAAGAATCTAAAATTGGATCAGATTATATTGTAAATCTAGAAGTTAAAAGCGATTTAAGAAAATCTTGCGAAACAGACGAGCTAAAAGACACTGTTGATTATGTGCTTTTAAACAAAATTGTGGTGGAAGAAATGGCAATTCGATCTAAATTACTAGAACATGTTGCACACAGAATCATTACAAGAATTTTTAAAGAAATAGCTTCAGTGTCTAGAATTATTGTGGCGGTTTCTAAAGTAAATCCTCCAATTGGTGGTGATGTTGAAGAAGTTACTATTGAAATGGAAGAATACAGAAATTAAAAATTACAATTTTTTGAAATTCCAAATTACAATTTCAGAAAACATTATTTTTCTAATTGGAATTTGGAATTTGCTTTTTGGTTTTTTTGTTTTATATTTGCAATCCAATAAATAATTGGCGTCGTGGCCGAGCGGCTAGGCTGGGCTCTGCAAAAGCTCCTACTCCGGTTCGAATCCGGACGATGCCTCAAGAAGAGATACAG
>JAYVKR010000384.1:0-9043 GCA_043768185.1 Flavobacterium sp. | reverse complement strand
TTGAGGATGATTTCTATCTTCATTAATATCATAATAATCATTTAAAATATAAATACTACTTGACGCCATACAAAAACAAACAAATGCAAATAATACATTAGTCAAGTTTAATATATTAAAAAACTGACTATCAAAAAAAAGTGGTGCAAAAACAAATGCATTTTTTATATATTGTTCAAACCTTATTAAATGTAGGTATTTTTTCATTTTTTATTTATTCCGTTGTAAATAATAAAATACTTTGTTTCATCAATTTTATTGAAATTTTTGTAGATATGCCAAGTTGTTGGACTTGCCATTATAGTGTTGTTTTTAAAATCGGTTCCATTTATAAAAGATTTTTCCACAAAAATAGAATTCTTTTTATTAGAACATAATTTAATAAATTTAGCATTTTCTCTATTAATTTCATTATTTAACAACCAGTCACCAGGCAATTGACTTTGCGTATTAAATAAATAATTTGTCATTGGCATTGCAGGTGCAACTATATAATTTTGACCATATTTTTTAATTAAATTTTTGATTTCTTTATGTTTTTCAAAAGTTTCTTTATTAGTTTTTATAAATTTTAATTTTGATGAAATTGATTCTAAAGAATAATTAATTTCAAAAATTGAATTTTCACGATATGGATTTTTGTTTGAGGCAAAAGCTATTAAACACATTGGTAAGCCAATCCATAAATAATATTTTTTATCTATATTAATTTCATTTTCCATTAATACTATAAAACTTAGAATTATTCCTGTAGCAAATAATAATGGTGTTGCATAACCAATACTTATTGAAACTGACCAAGATATGCTTAATACTACTACTAATGGAAATAAATAACTAATGGATTTCTTTTTCTCTAAAAATACATAAAGTAATGCAATAATTGTAGCGTCAAATGCAATAAATGGTGCAATAAAAATTTTATTCATTAAAAATAAAACTATTGATATTAGTATTAAAATGATAGCTATGTTTTTTAGATAAGGAAATACATAATTAATTTTTAAGCTTGATTTTTTTAGGAAAATGAATAGTATACTGATTAAAATAATTGCAAATAAAATAAAATATTTTATAGGCAAAAAAACATAATTATGCAAACCAACGACATAAAGATCTTTTAATTCAAGTGAACCACTAATTTGTGTCTTAAAATTTTGCCAAGTTGTAATAGAACAGATTATTAAAACAAAAATTCCAAATAAAACTGATATACTAACAATATAATAAAAAGTTGACTTTAAACCATATCTTAAATAAATCCAAATCATTAATATAATTGGAATTGAATAGAAGGATTGTTTAGATAAAGCAGCTAATAAAGAGCATAAACCAACTAAAAAGAGTTGAAAAAAATTGATATTTTTGTATCTTGCAATAATCCAAAAAGCTATTGAAGAAAAAAATATTCCATCAGTTGTTGGCCAAGCATAAGGAGGAAAATTATACCAAGAAACAAGAAAACATAAAATTATTAACGCCCATTTATCTATTTTTTTTATTTCGTAAATTAAATAAATCCCGTAAACAAAAAAATAAACTTGCGCTATATAACATAAATATGCTATAATTCTAAAGTAAAAAAACTGTCCAGTTTCGGGTACTATTTTCATAAAAAAGGCATGAAGATATATTGTTACTGGTGGGAATTTATAAATAAAATCTTCATAAACATGATGTCCGTTAATTATTCTCCATGCAAAACTTGATATATAACCTGTATCCCAAGTTTCCATGCCATATTGACTTAATACTAGACAATAAAACGAAACTATTAAAAATAGAATAAGTTTATAATTTATAAATTTCATTTTTCTAGAATTAAAAAATAGTGTGGATAAACAAACATTCTTTTGGTATAAGTATCAAGTACTTTAAACCCAATTTTTTCAGTCAATTTTTTAGCATCACACATTTTAATTTCATTACCAATTTCTTTACTAAAGACTAAATCATGTAATTTATTAAAATGTACAAACATGCTATCAGCATCAATATCTTTAATAATTAGTTTACTTCCAACAGACATTTTTAAATATATTTCTTTTAAAAATGCCACTTGATTATTTTTTGGTACATGATGTAAAACATCAATTAAATATATTTTAGAATAGTTTTCAATTAAATTTGGAATAGTATTACCATCAAAAGTTTTAAATTGAAGTTTTTTGTTGGTACCAAATTCTTTTGTTACTTTTTTAGCATTTTGTACAAGTTTTTCAGAAATTTCTATACCATAAATATCATTAACAGATGTAAATTTACCAATTAAAGCACAAAATTGACCTGATCCGCAACCAATATCAAAAACACTGTCGTTTTCTTCAACAAAATCTAATAATTCATCAAACGGACAAATTAATGGTCGGTAGACTACTTTGAGTTTATCAATAAAACTCAAATCTTTAGATTTTGTTTTTAAATAGTTTAAAATTTCTGATTGTTTAGTCAATTGTGTTAATCATTTTTATGAGTTCCATTTTTCTAAATATTTTTCAGCAATAACAATATAATCATGCTCTTTTTCAATAAATTCTCTAGCACGTTTTCCAATGGCTTTAATCTCATTAGGATTTTCAATTAGAAGTGATAATTCAGAAACTAAATAATCAACATCTGGCAAGGCATTTATTGCAACTTTTTTATTTAAACTATAATATTCTTCAAATTCTTTTTCTGCTCCAGTAAAAACTACTTTTCCTTTTGCCATTGCTTCAAGCGCATTATAACCTTGGTCGTAGGCATATACTTGATCTAAAATTATGTGTGCATTGTTATACAATTTTATATATTCATTGTAAGGCAAACTTTTTACAATAATTATTTCAACTTTGTCTTTATATTTTTCTTTTATAATTTTCAAAGCTGCATTAAAAAAATCATTACCTTTTTTGTAGTAATTGTATTCATTAATACCATGAAAAATAATTATTTTATCATTTATTGTTAATTGATTAAAAGTAATAGTATTGGTATTTATTGGGTTTGCAATTAATCCTAAATATTTAGCATTATTTATCAACGGAATATGATAATCAACGTCAGATGCTATAACTCCAATAATATTTTTATAAATAAAATGATGTAATTTTTTAAAAGATTCAGTTCTAAATTTTAAAACATTAGAGAAATTTTTGTCTTGAATTTTACCATTAAAATAGGGTTGGAGTATTGATTTATTTTTCTTGTTTTCAAAATTGTATTTTACATATATAAAATCATCTCCGCATGATAATAAAAATACTTTTTTATTGGTTTCAAAAATTAATTTTAAAATTTTTATCTCATAATAATAATTACAAAAAAAACTATTTTCATTTATTAATTGAACTACATCAAATCCTTTAAATTTATTTTTATTTTTTAAAAATTGTCTGTAGGTAAGATAAGAAGTTATGTCAAAATTTGTTACATAATACAACGCAAGTTTAATTTTTTTTAAAAAACCAGTTTCAAATTTTTTTTCAAATTTTAAATCAATAGGAAAATCTTTAAAACCATCATTAAAGCCATAAATTGCTACTTCGTGACCCAATTGTTCAAGTCCTTCTTTTAACGAATTATGCAATCTGCTATATTCTCCTATTAATAATATCTTCATATAGTATTATATTTGACAAATATATTCACTTTTACAGAACATATGAATAACAATAAAAACAAAGTTGCAATTATTTCTTCTTCGCTCGGAATTGGAGGTGCAGAACGTTTTGCAAGTTCGTTAAGTTTTATTTTATATGATTTGGGTTATGAAGTTCATTCAATAATAATCAATAATAAAGTAGATTACGAATATAAAGGTACTTTACTAAATTTGGGAAAGGAAATTCAAAATGATTGGAAAAAAAAGTTTAAAAAAGCATTTTTAGTAAAGCAATACCTTGATAAACATAATATTAATATTATAATTGATAATAGAACTCGACTTCAATTTGTTAGAGATTTGGTATTTAAATTAATATATGGAAACCGAAAATGTTATAACATGATTCATAGTTCTAAACTTGAAATGTATCTTCCACAATCTGTTTTTCTCGCAAAAATTTTATATACCAATAAAGATTTTCTTATTTACGTTTCTAATGATATTGAAAAAACTTGTAAGAAAAAATATAATTTTAAAAATACAGTTACTATAAATAATTCTATCGAAATTGCCAATGTAAAGTATCAAAAACCTTTTAACTTGCCAGATAAATATTTTCTTTTTTTTGGAAGATTTGATGAAAAAGTTAAAAATTTAACTTTAATGATGGACTCTTTTTTAGAATCTAAAATTTATGAAAATGGTTACCAATTAATTTTAATGGGTGATGGCGAAGATAAAGAATATATTAAGGAATTAATTAAAGAATTAAATAGTGAAGAATTTATCAAAATAATCCCTTTTAATAACAATCCATTACCTTATCTTCAATATGCTAGAAGTACTGTTTTATCAAGTAGATTTGAGGGTTTTCCAATGTCATTACTAGAATCATTAGCATCAGGAATTCCAGTAATAGCTGTTGATTGTCCAACAGGTCCAAGAGAAATTGTAATTGATAAATTTAATGGATTGTTGATAGAAAATAATAATAAGTTTTTATTGTCAGAAGCTTTTAAAAAATTTGCTTTTGATGATGAATTACATCAATTTTGTAAATCTAATTCTAAAAAAAGTATTGAACATTTATCTGTGTTAGAAATTTCTAAACAATGGAAAAATGTGTTAAAAAATTAAAAAATTAAATGAAAACAACTATAAAAGATGTTAGATTTATTGAAGTTCCAAAAATTCATGATGTTCGTGGCAATTTATCTGTGATTGAAAATGATGTAATTCCTTATGAGGTTAAGCGCGTTTACTATTTATATGATGTACCAAGTGATGCAAAACGTGGCGGACACGCACATATAAAGCTAAAACAGTTTCTAATTGCTTTATCAGGTAGTTTTGATGTAGTTTTAAAAGATGGTACTAATGAAAAAACGGTTACATTAAATAAACCTAATATTGGACTTTTAATTGAAAACGGAATTTGGAGAGAATTAGAAAATTTCTCATCTGGTTCTGTTTGTTTGGTTTTAGCATCCAATGTTTTTGACGAAGAGGATTATATTAGAAAATATGAAGATTTTGTTTTATTTAAAAACAGAATTAGTTAAACCAAATTCTACAAACTTATTTTTAAAAAAAATCAAAATTAGTAATGTAAATCTAGGTAGATTTAATAAAATTTTCTTTTTAAATGATATTTCTTTTAAATCAATTTCTGATTTTAATTTTTTAAATTGGATTAAATTATTATTCAACTTACACTTTATTGCTGCTGAAAATCTGTTCAAATCTAAATATTTTTTTAAAGCTGGATTTCTTTTTTCTTCTTCAATATATTTTTTGAAAACATAATCTTCAAAATAATAATTTGAATTTCTAGAAATACTTTTTTTATCATATTTATAAGTAGAAAGCACTTTCCAAATAAATACTATAGAATAATGTAATCCAATTCTTATCCACAATTCTGTATCTTCACCTTTAGAAATTTTAGTGTCAAAAACCCCAACTTGTTTAAAAACTTTTTTGTGTACCACAACATTAGACGTCCAAAGTACACATTCTTTATTGCTAGCTTCAAAAAAATTCACAATTTCACAAGTAGAAGTTTTTTTTATAGAATAAGTTGGTATAAAACTAGAATTTTTTGTTTCTATTTCTTTTGCTGTCGTGAATACAAATTGATTTGGATATTTATTTATATAATGTGAAATAGTTTGTAAAAAATCTATATTCCAAATATCATCTGCATCTAAAAATGAAATAAAATTTGAGGTTGAATTCTCAATTCCATAATTTCTTGCAATTGCTACTCCTTCGTTATTTTTTGTAAATAATTTAATTCGGTTGTCAATAATATTTTTTACAATTTCAACACTTTTATCTGTAGAACCATCATCAATAATTAGCAACTCAAAATCTGTAAAACTTTGATTCAAGACACTTTTTATAGTATTTTCAATAAAATTTTCTTTATTGTATAGCGGAATAATTACTGAAAAGTAGGGCATTTTCAATTTATTTTAAAGTACAAATATAACCCAATCTATAAACATCAAGGTAAAATAAATTAGGGTTTTTACTAAGTATCATTAATCTTAATTTTTTTTCAAATAATTTAAAAAGTAAACTTGTTAAACCTTTCAACTTTAATCTTTTAATTTTTTTATAATACTTAAGTAGCGAATTAATTTTTTCTATTTCTGGCTCATTAATTAAAGTTTCTTTTCTTGATTTTACAGCTTGTAAACACTTTTCAAAAAAAACTTCATTTCGCTCCAATCCTAAGTGATAGATCGGATTTTCTATATGTAAAACTTTTATATTATTACTCATTAATTTAGAAGCGAAATAAATATCCATTCCGTAATATTTAGTTTCTTTAGGAAAATTATTTTGTATAAAAACTTCTTTTTGTATTAATAAATTTCCAGATAAAATGTAACAATATGGATTTTTATTTCGTTCAATTGCAGTAACGTCTTCTCTTTCAAAACCATACTTGTATCTTAAAATGGTACCTTCAGTTTTAGATTCAATTTTATATTTGCAACCACCAATAACTACTTGATTTGAATTATTTATGTGTTCTAAATAATTTTTAATAAAATTAGAATTTGTTGGTAAAACATCGGCGTCTAAAAATAACAGCCAATTGTATTTAGATAAATAGCTTAAAAAAAATCTAGCTTGAGTTCTTCCAATATTTTCATTACTATGCGTATGTGAAGCGTTTTTAAAAGATTTAATTTTAATATTTTCTTTAAAATATTGTAATCCACCATCTTCAAATACTATAATTTCAAATTCAATTCCTGCATCTTCACATTGATTGTGCAATTCACTAACCAATGTATAAATCTTATAATTATATGTAGGAATTAAAATAGATAACATTAAACACTTCGTTGTACAACCTCAAAAATAGCTCCATCTTCGCATTTCAAAGTTTTAGATGGAAACTTCATTAATAAAGCATAATCGTGCGTTGCCATTATTACTGTTTTACCAAGTTGGTTAATGTTTTTTAATACTTCAAGAACTTCTGCACTAGTTTGCGGATCTAGATTTCCTGTTGGTTCATCGGCCAAAATAAATTCTGGATCATTTAGCAATGCTCTTGCAATGGCAACACGTTGTTGTTCTCCACCAGAAAGTTGGTGTGGCATTTTACTTGCAAATCCTTTCATGCCAACTTTATCAAGAACTTCATCTATTTTATGTTGCATTTCTTCTTTATCTGTCCAACCAGTTGCTTTTAATACAAACAACATATTATTACTCACATTTCTATCTGGAAGCAATTGAAAATCTTGAAAAACAACGCCAATTTTACGTCTCAAATACGGAATTTCACTTTCTTTTAAAGTTGCCAAATCAAACTCTACAATATGTCCTTCGCCTTCTGTTAAAGGTAAATCGCCATACAAAGTTTTCATAAAACTACTTTTTCCCGAACCAGTTTTTCCAATTATGTATATAAATTCTCCGTGATTTACTTCAAGATTTACTTGAGATAATATGACTTTGTTTTCTTGATAAATGGTTACGTTTTGTAATGATAAAACTAGTTGCGACATAAGAAATTTTGTTTATTGGGTAAAAGTACTATTATAACGTAGGTTTTCAAAATAAATTTTATAAAATTCTATTTCTAAAATCCCAAATGCAAAAAATTCCAAATTCCAATATTTAGCAATAAAATTTATTATGTAAATGATAAAATCTTCCATCTTCCAACTTCCGTCTTCCAACTTTTTCAATTGTTAAGAAAAATGTTTATAATAAAAACAAACAATCGCTCGTTATACATACAAGAATTTTACTTTTGAGTGATTAATAAAAAACAAAACAATGCAAAAAATAAAATCGTTTATTTTCCTGAGTTTCCTGCTTGTGTCAGTAACACTATTGGGTCAAAAAACAGAAATTAATAACAACCAATTTTCAGATTTTGACAAAGCCATTTCATTATATAATGACAAGCAATATTTGGCAGCTCAAATACTTTTTGACAAAGTTAAGCAAGACAATAAACAAGCTGACCTTCAAGCAGATTGTAGTTATTATATTGCATTTTGTGCTATAAAATTAGACCAAAATAATGCCGATGCGTTAATGGAAAATTTTGTAGCAGATTATCCAACATCAACTAAGCAAAATCAAGCGTTTATTGGCGTTTCTCAATACTATTTTGAACAAGGAAATTATCCTAAAGCATTAGAATATTTTGATAGAGTAGACGAAAGCGGTTTATCATCTGAAGAGATTCAAAAATTTAATTTCCAAAAAGGTTATGCTTATTTTTCTGCCAATAAAAAGAAAGAAGCTACAACTTATTTCAATAAAGTGTCTAATTCTAAAGAATATGGTTCGCAAGCCAAATATTATTTAGGTTTTATGGCTTATGATAAAGACGATTATAAAGAAGCAACTAAATATTTTGATCAAGTTTCTGGCGAAGAAAAATATAAAGAAAAACTGTCTTATTTTCAAGCAGATATGAATTTTAAACTAGGAAATTTTCAAAAAGCTATTGATTTAGGAAAAGCTGCAATGGCAAAATCTAGTGCTTTAGAAAAATCGGAATTGAATAAAATTATTGGCGAAAGTTATTTTAATTTAAAAAAATACAACGAAGCATTACCTTATTTAAAAGAATATAAAGGCAAAAAAGGAAAATGGAATAATACCGATTTTTATCAATTGGGTTATACTTATTATCAACAAAAAGACTATGAAAACGCTATTTCTCAATTCAATAAAATAATTGACGGAAAAGATTTTGTATCGCAAAACGCCTATTATCATTTGGGCGAAAGCTATATGAAATTAGACAAAAAGCAAGAAGCATTAAACGCTTTTAAAAACGCATCAGAAATGTATTTTGATAAAAAAATTCAAGAAGATGCCAATTTAAATTATGCTAAAATTAGTTACGAAATAGGAAATTCATACCAAAGTGTTCCAGATGTTTTGAGTACCTTTTTAAATAAATATCCA
>JAYVKR010000383.1:0-11666 GCA_043768185.1 Flavobacterium sp. | reverse complement strand
ACTATCATTTGACAATCACGAGCAAATTGTTTTTTGCAACGACAAAGATACTGGATTAAAAGCAATTATAGGTATTCATAACTCAATTTTAGGTCCAGCACTTGGCGGAACAAGAATGTGGAATTACGATAATGAATGGGAAGCTTTGAACGATGTTTTACGACTTTCTAGAGGAATGACCTACAAATCTGCCATTACAGGATTAAATCTTGGTGGAGGAAAAGCAGTGATTATTGGCGATGCTAAAACCCAAAAAACACCTGAGTTAATGCGCAAATTTGGAGAATTTGTACATTCATTATCTGGAAGATACATTACAGCAGAAGATATGGGAATGGAAACCAAAGATATGGATACAGTTCGTGATGTAACACCTTATGTAACAGGAATTTCTGAATCTCGTGGTGGTTCTGGAAATCCATCGCCAGTTACTGCTTTTGGAGTGTATATGGGAATGAAAGCTGCCGCAAAATATCAATTTGGATCAGATAAATTGGACGGAAAAAAAATAGTAGTACAAGGAATTGGTCACGTTGGAGAAACTCTTGTAGATTATTTAACTAAAGAAGGAGCATTGGTTCAAATTTCTGACATTAATGAAAGTAGATTATCTGATGTTAGTGCTAAATATGGAGCAACAATTTTTACAGGAAACGATTTATATTCTGCCGATGTAGATATTTATTCGCCTTGCGCACTTGGAGCAACAATTAATGACGATACAGTTTATAGAATTAATGCTAAAGTAATTGCTGGTGCAGCAAATAATCAATTGGCAAATGAAAATGTTCACGGACCAATTTTGCAAGAAAGAGGTATTGTTTATGCTCCAGATTTTTTAATAAATGCTGGCGGTATTATTAATGTTTATGCAGAAATTGCACATTATGATAAAGCAGAATCTATGCGTAGAACCGAAAATATTTATAATACAACATTAGAGATTTTCGATTATGCTGATAAAAATAAATTAACACCACAAAAAGCTGCAATGGCAATTGCCGAAAATAGAATTGCAGAAAGAAAAAAAGAAAACGCTAAATAAATAGCTCTTTAAAAAAATAGTTTTATTTTTGCAGACCGAAAGAAAAACCTTTCGGTCTGTTATTTTATAATAATTCAATAAAAGTTCTTACCTGTGTTAAACCGACGACATATTCGAGTTAAAGTGATGCAATCTATCTATGCAATGCATCAAAGTGGTTCTGACAATCTTGAAAAACAAGAAAAATTTTTGCAAGCTAGCATTGAAAATATTTTAGATTTATATTTAGTAATGATGTCTGCTTTGATAGAACTTAGAAATAGAGAAATTAATTTTATTGAATTGTCTAAAAATAAGCATCTTGCAACACCAGAAGATATAAATCCTAATCTTAAATTTGCATCGAATCCAATTTTAATTTCATTATCAGAAAGTAATGCACTAAGTGTTGCATTTGAAAACAGAAAAATTAATAATTTTCAAGTAAATGATGATGCAATTTTATACTTGCTTCAAGATGTAAAAGAAAGTGATTTGTACATTAATTATATGTCTAAAAGTGAAACTACTTTTAAGGAAGATCGGTATTTTATTGCCGATTTATTTAGCGAAGTAATTGCACCAAATGATAAATTTTACTCTTATCTAGAAGATTTTAAACTAACTTGGGTTGATGATATTCCGTTAGTGAATACTGAAATTTTAAAGCAAATAAAACAAATTGACGACAGTGAAGACGACTTAGTTAAACTACCAAAAGTTTATAAAGATACTGAGGATAAAGAGTTTGCATTAACATTGTTTAGAAAAACAATTTTAAACGAAGACAAACTTTCTAAAGAATTTATTAATAAAACACCCAATTGGGATATTGATAGAATTGCCGAAGTAGATACTATAATTATAAAAATGGCAATTTGTGAAATATTAAATTTTCCTTCAATTCCTGTAAAAGTTACACTTAATGAATATTTGGAAATTGCCAAAGAATATTCAACTCCAAAAAGTAGTATTTTTATAAATGGAATTTTAGATAGTTTGGTTAAATCGTTTCAAAGTGAAGATAGAATTAAAAAAATTGGAAGAGGTTTAATGTAATTTTAAAATTATGAAAAATAAAATTTTTATACTGTCAGTTTTAATTGCAACTTGTTTTGGTTCTTGTAAAAAAGCAGCAACTAGTTTAGATAATAATGAAAAAAGTACTACAACAACTGAAACATTAGTCACTGAAACGCCTCAAGTAGAAGATACTGTAGATGCTACTAAGGTTTCTAAAACTACAGAAATGACTTTTGAAAAATTAGAGCACAATTTTGGTAAAATTAATCAAGGCGATAAAGTAGATTATAATTTTAAATTTAAAAATACTGGAAACGTTGATTTAATTATTTCTAGCGCCAAAGGTTCTTGCGGTTGTACGGTTCCAGAATATCCAAAAGAAGCAGTAAAACCAGGCGAATCTAGAGAAATAAAAGTTTCTTTTAATTCTGATGGAAAATCTGGAGAGCAATCTAAAACAGTTTCTATATTTGCAAACACAGTAAAAGGAACAGAAATTTTAACAATAAAAGCATCAATAGCAAATTAATAATTTTTAAAAAATTAAAATAATGAACGATTACATTTTACCATTACAATTAGTAGCATTATTTGCTGTAATTTACTTTTTTATGATTCGTCCTTCTCAAAATAAATTAAAAAAGGAGAAAGAATTTGAAACAAGTTTAAAAGTTGGAGATAAGATAATTACTAAAAGTGGTTTTCACGGAAAAGTAACAGAAATAGCAGAAACTACAGTTGTTATTGAAACTATGTCTGGAAAATTAAAGATTGAAAAATCGGCAATTTCTAATGAAATGAGTGCTGCAATGAACAAGAAAGCTTAGAGAAGTTTTTAAAAGTTTAAGAGTTTAAAAAGTTTAAAAAGGTTAAAGTTTTAAAGTTTAATTTTTAAAATATCATCTAAATACAGAATTTAAAAATGCATTGAAATTTTTTAGTTTTAATGCATTTTTCAATTTAAAATAAAATCAATTATGTAGTAATTGTCAGTCTGAGCTTGTCGAAGACTTTTTTTTAGAATAATTTTAAAACAACTTTTTAGTTATAGTTTTAAAGCTTTATTCTTTTAAATTTAAAAGTTTGTTTCTAATGGTTTCAAAATGTTCCCAAGGAATAAAATGATTGGCATTTTTTATAGATAAAACTTCCATAGATTTTGCGTTTATAAATTCTCTTTCAATAAACGGAACATTACTATACGGAACCAAATCATCGAGTGTGCCGTGGATAACTAACACATTGGTTGTGATTTTTTTTAAATTGGGTTTCATATTTATCAAATCTTGTTTTAACCACCAAAGTTCATCATTTGCTGGTCGTAATGCTCCAGGAATTATAAATCTTATTGGTTTGGACATAATTATTTTGCGCCATTTTTCTGGAGTTTCTGCATCTGGATCTATTGCTCCAGCTAGAATAATTAGTTGTTTGTAGGTATTTGGTTTATCAATAGCCATTTTTACAATTGCTGGTCCACCATAGGAATGACCAATTAAATAAATGTTTTTTCCGTTACTTAATTTTTCTGTAAATTCTTCTAGAACTTTAGCTTGCGAATATAAGTTTTGTGCTTTTCCAAAATTACTGTAGCCAAAACCTGGTCTGTCTACAGCAATCATTCGGTAATTTTTTAAAAGTAACGAATCTTTTAAATAGGTTTTAAAATTATCCCAACTTCCTGGCGAACCATGAACAAAAAATAATGTTGGATTGTTTTTATTTCCTGTTGCAATAAAATGTACTTTATTTGATCCAATTGTAATGGTAGAATCTAAATAGGATGTTTTAGAATCTTTAAAAAATGTTTTAGTTTTAGAAGAACTGGTTCGCATTGTCATACACGATTGACACGTTAAAAGATAAATTAAAGTTAAACTAAAAAGAAGTACTTTAATTTTGTTGTTCTTAATGTAAGTCATAGTTTACTTTTTATATTTATCGTTTAAACCTATATTTTGAAGTATCAATGGAATAATTTTTTCTGCTCTAGTAATTTTAGTTTTTTCTTGCTTTGCAGTTTCAATGTATTCTAAAAAATCGTTTTGTTTGGAAGTTGAAAACTTATCAAATGCTAGTTTTAATTCTGAATTATTTACTAATATGTTTTCAAAAAAAGTAGATTTTATTTTTTCTTTTTTTTGAATTGGAATTATTTTTCCTAGATTTTCATTTTCTAATGCTTCTTGTATGTAGTTTAAAATGTGAACTTCGTTTATTTCGTTTTTAGATGTAAAACGCCATTGTCGTAAGCTTTTAGTAACTCCTTCGTTGGCATTTACCAAAACATTTAAATTGTCTTTTAAAAATACGCCGTTATAAAACCACAAAGTAAAAAAGTTTTTAAAACCTCCAATTCCTACTACATTTTTATTATTTATGGTATAAACAATTCCACCCCATTTTATGGTTTTTACTAATTGTGTTTTACTAATAATGGTTTCAATAATTTGCAATTCTTCTTGCCAAGTATTGACTTTGTCCCAAGTATTTTTTTCTGACATAATTTATTTTTAGTGCAATACGATTGAATTTTAGCCCTGATGGGAATGGAAATCCTTTTTTTAATTGCGTTGGGTTAAAACCCAACGCAATTAAAAAAAGATTGAAATGGACAGCAGGAATATGGATTGTAGAAATACCCAAGCCATTCGCTACTGATATTCATCAGCATAAATACTGATATTCATCAGCATAAATACTAATTATTTAAAACTATTTTTTCTTTTTTTTAGTTTCTTTTATTTTACTAAAATCGGTAGTTGCGGTTAATTCTGCAATTTTTACAATTACATCAATTGCTTTTTGCATACTTTCTACTGGAACGTATTCGTATTTTCCGTGAAAATTGTGTCCGCCAGCAAATATATTTGGGCAAGGCAAACCCATGTAAGACAATCTGCATCCATCAGTTCCGCCACGAATTGGTTTTATTAATGGCTTGATATTGAGTTCTTTCATAGCTTTTTCTGCCAAGTCTACAATATATTTTACTGGTTCAACCATTTCTTTCATATTGTAATACTGATCTTTTACTTCGGTAATTACTATGTCTTCGCCAAACTGTTTTGCAAACTTTTTATTGAATTTCTTAGTTATTTCGTGAATTAATTCTTTACGTTTTTTGAATTTTTTGGCATCAAAATCGCGAATTATTAATTCTAAAACTGTTTCTTCAATGCTTCCTGTTAAGTGATGAACGTGAAAAAATCCTTCGTATCCTTTCGTTTCTTGTGGCGTTTCATTTTTGGGCAAAGCAGAAATAAAATCGTTGGCAATTAACATAGAATTTATCATTTTTCCTTTGGCATAACCAGGATGAACGCTTTTTCCTTTAAATGTAATTTTAGCTCCAGCTGCATTAAAATTTTCATATTCTAGTTCGCCAATTTGACTTCCATCCATTGTGTAAGCCCATTTTGCTCCAAATTTTTCTACGTCAAATAAATCTGCGCCACGACCAATTTCTTCATCTGGTGTAAAACCTACTCGAATTTTTCCGTGTTTAATGTCTGGATTTTTTATTAAAAATTCCATTGCTGTTACAATTTCTGTCAATCCTGCTTTGTCATCTGCGCCAAGCAATGTTGTGCCATCTGTTGTAATTAATGTTTGACCTTTATAAAGCAATAAATCTTTAAAATAATTTGGCGAAAGCACTATATTTTGCTCGGCATTTAGCACAATATCTTTACCATTGTAATTTTCTATTATTTGTGGTTTTACATTTAATCCTGTAAAATCTGGCGTGGTATCATAGTGCGAAACAAAACCAATTGTTGGTACTTCTTTATCAATATTACTGGCTAAAGTTCCCATTACATAACCATTTTTGTCAATAGTAACTTCGGTCATTCCGATGGTTTTTAACTCTTTAACTAAAAGATTGGCAAGCACCAATTGTTTTTTTGTACTTGGCGTTGTTTTAGAACTCGCATCTGATTCGGTATCAATAGTAACATAACTTATAAATCTATCTATAATGTGTTGCATAAAAATGTTTTTACAAATATAGTAAATTGGTGAGTTTCTAATATTTATTAAGGTTTATTTTAATATCAATTTCTTCGATATTAAAATCGAAATAAATCATTTTATCGTATCTATTTTTACAATTGTAATTTGTAAATTTGAAATCATAAAAAGTAAAAATGAAAATCGTTATTTCTCCAGCAAAATCATTAGATTTTGAATCTCCTTTACCAATCAATTCTTTTACAAATTACAATTTTGTAAAGCAATCTGTTAGTATTGATAAGGTTTTGAAAAAGCAAAAGCCAAAAAAATTAATGGAATTAATGTCAATTTCTGATAAATTGGCAGATTTAAATTGGCAACGAAATCAAGAAAGAAATGTTGCAGAAATTTCTACTGAAAATGCACGACCAGCAATTTATGCTTTTAATGGTGATGTGTATTTGGGATTGGATTCTTATTCGTTACCTGAAGAAAAAATTACTGTTTTACAAGAGAAATTACGCATACTTTCTGGACTTTATGGATTATTGAAACCATTAGATTTAATGCAACCTTACCGATTGGAAATGGGAACAAAATTACCAATTGGAAAAAATAGAAATCTTTACGAATTTTGGAAAGACACTATTACAAAATCATTAAATGCTGAACTTGAAAAAGAGGAATTATTTATTAACTTAGCAAGTAATGAATATTTTGATGCCGTTGATATAAAAAAATTAAAAGTATCAGTAATTACTCCAGAATTTAAAGATTATAAGGATGGAAAATTAAAAATGATTAGCTTTTTTGTAAAGAAGGCAAGAGGAATGATGGTTCGTTTTATTATAGATTCTAATGCAGAAACTATAGAAGATTTAAAAGGATTTAATTATGAAGGTTATGCTTTTGATGCCAATTTAAGTAATGGAAATAAACTAGTTTTTACAAGATAATTTTTTAAACATACATATATTCTTGGTATTCTCTTGCAGTTTCTCTGGTTGCTTTTTTCTGATCTCTAGAGATTTCTCTCATGGCTTCAACACCTTTTTTAGCACAGCGTTTTACTTTATTTAATCTAACTGAAAAATCTAGAAGTTTCTTGGCATCATCTGGATTTAATTTAGATTTTAATTCGTTAACAAACGTACTAAATTCGTTTACAACCTCTTGATTTTCGTCATAATCTGTTTTTAACTCAACGAATAATTCTTCAATTTCTTTTGTAATTTCTTTCCCAATTTCTTCACTTTTTTTACAAAGTGTTTTAATAATTTGCTTGTCTTTATTGGTAAAAAGTCCCATAATTATTGAATTTAGAGTTAATAACGTTCTATCTATCAAGTAAATGTAATTTTTTATTTTGTTAATTAAAAAAAATGTTAATAAGTTGCAATTTTCGTTAAGAAGTAATTTAAAAAAGTTAAAAGTATTTAATACCTACTTTTCTATAATTTTAAATTTGTAAATAGTAAAAATAAAAAAGTACTATCTAAGTAAAATTTGATAGTACTTTTTTATGTTGAACCACGATAGTATTTATCTATAGTGAATTATTAGTTTATTTATTTTCAATTAATTAAATTAATTAATCTAAAGTATTTGTTTAATAAATGATTTTATGTTTGATTTATCATTTGCATTTAAAAAATTAATAAAAGCACTTCCAATTATTGCACCTTTTTGATGTTTTATTGCAGCTTGAAAAGTTTCTTTTGAATTAATTCCAAAACCAATTACTTGTGGATTTTTAAGATTTAAATTGGCAATTCGTTCAAAATAATTATTTTCATTTTCTCCAAAACTAGTACTACTTCCAGTTACGCTTGCACTACTAACCATGTAAATAAAACTATCAGAAACGCTGTCAATTTCTTGAATTCTTTCATTGGATGTTTGTGGCGTAATTAAGAAAATATTTTTCAAATTATTAGTTTCAAATACTTCTTTATATTGGTCTTGATATTCTTTTAAAGGCAAGTCAGGAATAATTAATCCATCAATTCCTATTTCACTGCATTTTTTACAAAAAGCTTCAATTCCGTATTGATACATCGGATTAAAATAACCCATAATTAAAAGTGGAATTTGTACAGTTTCTCTAATATTCTTAAGTTGTTCAAACAGTAAATCTGTTGTCATTCCGTTTTGTAAAGCAGCTGTAGAACTTGCTTGTATTGTTGGTCCATCTGCCAAAGGATCACTAAATGGCAAACCAATTTCTATCATATCTACATCATTTTTTTCTAATTCTTGAATTATAGAAACGGTATCATTTATTAAAGGATAACCTGCTGTAAAATAGATTGATAATAGTTTTTTATCTTCTGATAATTTTGAGTTTATTCTGTTCATTTTTATAATTTAAAATAATCTATATACGTATTCAAATCTTTATCGCCACGACCAGAAAGATTGATAACCACAATGTCAGTTGGTTTGAATTGTTTTTTATCTAAAACTGTAAATGCATGTGCTGTTTCTATTGCAGGAATTATTCCTTCCATTTTAGATAATTCTATACCACTTTGCATAGCTTCATCGTCAGTAATTGCTATAAATTCAGCTCTTTTTGTTTCAAATAAGTGCGAATGTAAAGGTCCAACTCCAGGATAATCCAAACCTGCAGAAATAGAATAAGGTTCTGTAATTTGACCATCATTGGTTTGCATTAACAAGGTTTTGCTTCCGTGAATAATTCCGATTTTTCCAAGTATTGAAGTTGCAGCACTTTCTCCAGAATCTACACCTTTTCCTGCAGCTTCTACAGCAATAATTGTTACTTTTTCATCATCTAGAAAATGGTAAAAAGCTCCAGCAGCATTGCTTCCTCCACCAACACAAGCTATAACATAATCTGGATTTTCTGTTCCTTCTTTTTCTAATAATTGTGCTTTTATTTCTTCTGAAATTACTGCTTGAAAACGTGCCACCATATCTGGATAAGGATGCGGACCAACAACTGAACCAATAATATAATAAGTATCGGTTGGATTGTTTATCCAATCTCTAATGGCTTCATTTGTAGCATCTTTCAATGTTTTTGATCCAGATAATGCTGGACGAACTTCTGCGCCAAGCATTTTCATACGTGCTACATTTGGCGCTTGACGTTTAATGTCTACTTCTCCCATATACACAATGCATTGCAAACCCATTAACGCACAAACAGTTGCGGTTGCAACTCCATGTTGACCTGCGCCAGTTTCTGCAATAATTCTAGTTTTTCCAAGTCGTTTTGCAACTAAAATTTGACCAATAGTATTGTTAATTTTGTGCGCGCCAGTATGACATAAATCTTCACGTTTTAAATAAATTTTGGTATTGTATTTTTTAGATAATCGCTTGGCAAAGTAGAGTGGAGTTGGGCGACCAACATAGTCTACCATCAATTCCATGAACTCTTTCTTAAAAGTAGGTTCGGCTGTAATTTTTAAATAATTCAAGCGTAATTCTTCAAGATTTGGATATAGCATTTCTGGAATATAGGCACCACCAAACTGTCCATAATAACCATTTTCATCAACATTGTAATTAGTTTTCATTTAGCATTTTTTTAAATTGTGATAATTCTTTTTCGTTTTTTAATCCAGCTTTAATTTCAAATTTACTATTTACATCGATAGCGATACATTTTTTTGAAATATCCGATTTTGTAAATTCTTTAATTTTTGTAATCTCTTCTAAACCAATTCCTCCGCTAAGAAAAAAAGGTTTGTTTAATTTGTAATTTTCTAATAAATTCCAATTGAAAGTAATTCCGTTTCCGCCAGGTAATTTTCCTTTAGTGTCAAATAAAAAGTAATCGCAAACTTGTTCATACTCATTTAAAATTTCAAAATTAAAATTAGTATCTACAGAAAATGCTTTGACAATTTTAATGTTATTTAATTTTAATTTCTCGCAAAATAAAACGTTTTCATTACCGTGAAGTTGCACTAAATCCAATTTAAATTGTTCTACTTTTGAAATAATTTTATCTAAATTTTCATCTACAAAAACACCAACTTTTAAAACTGTTTTTGGAAGTTCTTGAATTGTATTTTCAAAAAAACGTGATGATTTCTCCCAGAAAATAAATCCTAAATAATCAGGTTTTAAATTGGCTATTTCCAGAATGTTTTCTGGATATTTCATTCCGCATATTTTTAGTTTCATATTATTTTTTTATAGCCACAAAGACGCAAAGGCGCTAAGTTTTTTTAAGTTTTTTATATTTTTAATCTTCCATCTTCTAACTTCCAACTCCCAACTTCTAACTTTTTAACTTCGATATAAATTCTTTTGCAGTTTTGCCAGAATCATTAGTTTTCATAAATGTTTCGCCAATTAAAAATCCTTGATAACCAATATTTTGAAGTTCTTTAACTGAATTAGTACTTGATATTCCACTTTCAGATATTTTTATAAACTCATTCGGAATCTTTAACGCTAATTCTTTACTGATTTCTAGACTTACTTCAAATGTTTTTAAGCTTCTATTGTTTACGCCAATCATATTTAGACTTGGCATTATGGCTTTGTTTAATTCTTCTTCATCGTGAACTTCTAGCAAAACTTCTAATGCTAATGATTGTGCAAATTCTGATAAATTTTTAATTTCTTCACGAGTTAAAACAGCTGCAATTAGTAAAATTGCGTCTGCTCCAAATGCTTTTGCTTCTAGAATTTGATATTCATCTATAACAAATTCTTTTCTTAAAAGTGGCACGTTTACAGAAGCTCTTGCAAGTAATAAATCGTCAAGCGAACCACCAAAATATTTTCCATCTGTTAAAATAGAAATGCCACAAACGCCAGCACTTTCATAACCTTTAACCACTTCTTCAACCGAAAAGCTATAATTAATTTCAGCTTTGGATGGAGAACGACGTTTGTGCTCGGCAATTATTCCTGAGTTGCTTGCTCTTAAATTTTTACTTAAAGAAATCGTTCTGTTGCAAAATAATACTGAGTTTTCCAATTGAGAAACTGGAATTAATGATTTCTTTAAATATACTTCTTGGCGTTTATCTATTATTATTTTATCTAAAATATTCATTTGCTTAATTCTTGTAATTTGTTTAATTTTTCTAATGCTTTTCCACTAAATAAACTCTCTTTTGCTTTTTCAAAACCTTCTAAAACACTTGTTTTTTCTATAGTTGCAATTGCCAAACCTGCATTTGCCAAAACCACATTATTTTGAGATGCTGTTCCTTTGCCTGAAATTACAGAATAGAAAATTGCAGCCGATTCTTGTATTGTTTCTCCGCCTTTTATATCATTTAAAAGTTGTTTTTCTAGATTGAAACTTGCTGGTTTTAAAATGGTTTCAGTAGTTCTAGAAATTATTTTGGTTTCATCGGTTAGTGATATTTCATCAAAACCATCCAATCCGTGAAGTATACAAAAATTAGTATCGGTATTTTGATATAAATAACTGTACATTCTAGCCAATTCTAAACTAAAAACGCCAACCAATTGATTTTTAGGAAATGAAGGATTTACCATTGGTCCAAGCATATTGAAAAAAGTTTTTACGCCAAGTTCTCTTCGAATTGGACCAACATTTTTCATGGCTGGATGAAATAATGGTGCGTGAAGAATGGCAATATTGGCTTGATCCATACTTTTTTGAAGAAAATCATTGTCAGCACTTAATTTTATTCCCAAACTT
>JAYVKR010000382.1:0-21006 GCA_043768185.1 Flavobacterium sp. | reverse complement strand
TTTACAATTCCTTCAATAATTGGAGTGTAAGCATTTGATTTACTTCGGATATTGTCTATTGTTCCTTGAATATTTATTCTACTCATTTCTTATTTTTCTCTTATTTTATTGGGTTTTCAGAACATTACGCACAACTCATAAATACACGCAACCAAAAAAAGCCACAATTGTATAAGTTTTTAATTATCATTGTTTTAACAATAACTATTTAAAAAAACGCATTGCTTAAATTAAAATTGTTATTTGTAACTTCAAATATAACATTTTTTTTTACATTGTATCTAATGGACTAATTATTTTTCGTAATGATTTATTATTTACTTGCGTGTATAATAATGTGGTTTTAATATCATTATGTCCTAATAATTCTTGTATAAATCGTATATCTGTGCCTTGTTCTAGTAAATGCGTTGCAAAACTATGTCGCAAACTATGAATTCCTAATGGTTTGTTTATTTTGGCGTTTTGTAAAGCATTTTTAAAAATTTGTTGTACACTTCTGCAACTGTATTTGTCGCCAAGCTTGCCTTCAAATAAAAATTCTTTTGGTTTATATTCTAAATAATAATTTCTTAATTGGGGTAAAACACTTTCTGGTAAATTTACATATCTATCTTTTTTACCTTTAGCTCTTTCTATAAATACTTGCATTGAATTGCTGTCTATATCACGAACTTTTAGATTTATTATTTCAGATACTCGTAAACCCAAACCGTAACATAACTTTAAAATTGTATTGTGTTTTACGTTTGTTGTTACGTCAAACATTTTTTTTATTTCTGTTTGCGAAAATACCTTTGGAAGTTTTAATGGCTTTTTTGGTCTTGGAATTTCTATTAAAAATTTTTCACGCTTCTCTACTTTTTCATAATAAAATTTAATTGCATTGATGCGACTGTGTATTGCGGTTTCTGATAATTTTAATTCGTTTATGCAATACAATAAATAAATTCTAATTTTTTCAACGTTTATATTTAATGCCGATTCTTCTTTTAAATAATGTAAAAATGTTCCAAATTCGTTTCTGTAAGTTCTAAGTGTTGCATTGCTGTAAGATCTTAACTGAATCTCTTCAATAAAACGTTCTAATAGTGGTTGGTTTATTGAATTTATTTTAGACAATAATGATTTCCCAGATGTCTCTTCAATCTTGAATAGATTTCTATATTCAAAGCTGTTGGGTAAATGCCAAACTTTCATCGATTGACTCCAGCGTGTTCCTTCTAGTTTTTTTATTCTTAGTATTAAATCTGAGTTTTTTTCAAAGTATACTGCAATTCTTTTTTCTCCTTTATGGCTTATAATTTTTGCTTCCCATTGCATAATTAACTTGTGTTAGATATGAAATTATTAAAAACAGTTTGTTTTTTAGATTTAATTGATGTTATTTTTAATTTACTTTTATTATAATTTATTTCTAAATTATTTTCGTCTTACATATATAAGTTTAATATTATTTTTTCCGCTGTCGCGTTTGTCTATTTCAAATTTGTTCATACTTTCTATAAAGGATAACATTTTTGGAAATCCATAGTTTCTTGAATCGAAATCGGTTTTCTTTTTTAGCATTAAGTTGCCTAAATCGCCTAGAAATGCCCAACCGTTTTCGTCTTCTAGATCTTCTATACTGTCTGCAAATAATTTTATAATTTTTGGATCTATTTTACTTATGGCATTGCTAGATTGATTTTTAGATGTTTTAGATGATTTTTTTGTTCCGGTTTCTAGTGTGTTTTCTTGTTCTGGTTTTTTTAGAATTTCTATGTATATAAACTTGTCGCAAGCGGTAATAAATGGTGTTAGGGTTTTCTTTTCGCCTATGCCAATAACTTTCATTCCTGCTTCGCGAAGTCGTGTTGCTAGTCGTGTAAAATCGGAATCGGACGATACGATACAAAATCCGTCTACTTTTCCTGTGTATAAAATGTCCATTGCATCTATAATTAATGCGCTGTCGCTGGCATTTTTTCCTGTAGAATAACTGTATTGTTGAATTGGAGTGATGGCGTTTTCTAGTAAAACATTTTTCCAGCCAGAAACGGTTGGTTTGGTCCAATCGGCATAAATTCGTTTAAAAGTTGGTGTTCCATACTTTGCAATTTCTTCGAACATTTCTTTTACGTTGGCATACGGAACGTTGTCTGCATCAATTAATACTGCAAATTTTAAATCGTTTTTGGTTTCCATATTTTTATTTTATGTTCAAATGTAATGAAAATTGTATAAAAAGATGTTTTTGTTTTATTACATTTTTGTTTGTAGCCCAGATAGAAATGGAAAGCCATTTATAAAAAAAAATGCTACTTTTGTTGTTGTAAAAAAACGACCAACGGAAGTTCTTTTTACAACTTACAAAATGCATTTTTTTTATAAATGCTTGTAATGTATAGCTGGAAATTGCTTTTAAAAATAAAACTTATGGCATTGTTAAAGAAAATAAATTCTAAGGCGAAAGCAGACACTAATACAGGTTTTGGCACCAATGCAAGCAGTTATGGCGGAAGGTTTATTAATAAAGATGGTACGGCAAATGTTGAAAAAATTGGGTTAAACTTTTTTGCTAAAATAAGCTGGTATCATACTATGATTGCTATGCCAAAATGGAAATTTTTAGGTATAATAATTGGTTTTTATTGTATTGTGAACTTGTTTTTTGCAAGTTTATACTATGTTATTGGTATTGAATTTTTAACCGGAATTGATACTTCTAGAAGTGAGATTACAAAATTTGGGAAGGCATTTTTTTTTAGTGCACAAACTTTTACTACTGTTGGTTACGGTCATATTAGTCCGAACGGATTTTTAACGAGTGCGCTTTCTGCTATTGAGGCATTGGTTGGATTGTTAAGTTTTGCTATTGCTACTGGTTTATTGTTTGGACGTTTTAGCAAGCCAACGGCTTTTATTAAATTTAGTGAAAATGCATTAATTGCGCCTTATAAAGATGGAACTGGATTAATGGTGCGATTAACGCCTTTTAAAAACACGAATTTTACTGATGCTGAAGCCAAAATCACACTTGGAATGTTGGTTGATGAAAATGGTGTAAAAGTCAATAAATTCTATACTTTAGATCTTGAAATGAATAGAATTAATGCGTTAACGTTGAGTTGGACTTTGGTGCATCCTATTACTGAAAATAGTCCGATTTTTAATTTTAAAAAAGCTGATTTTGAGGCAAATGAAGGTGAGCTTTTGGTTTTTATAAAAACATTTGACGAAATGTTTAGCGCAACTGTTGCTGCAAGTACTTCGTATACTTTTAATGAGTTTGTTTATGGAGCAAAATTTGATTTAATGTATTCTGAAAATGAACAAAATACCAAGACTATTTTGCATCTTGATAAATTAAATTCTTTTAAAATGGTTAATTTATAGATTATTAATTTGTCTTTTAGCTTCGCCAACAACAAATGCTACAGAATTGGCAATGTTGTAACTTCTAATTAAAGTAGACATTGGAATGGTTAAATGATTATTGAATTTAGATAAAAATTCTTCGCTTAAACCAACACTTTCTTTACCAAAAACCAACCAATCGCCATCTTGAAATTGAGCTTCATAAATAGATTTTGTTGCGTGCGAACTCATAAGGAAAACTCTAGATTTATCTTGAATTGTGGCAATCCATTCTTGACTATTTTGATATTGGGTAACGTCAAGATGAACCCAATAATCTAGTCCAGATCGTTTTAAATTTTTGTCATTTATTACAAATCCAAACGGATGAATTAAATGTAATTTACTTTCTGTACCAACACACAAACGACCAATGTTTCCTGTGTTATTTGGGATTTCTGGTTCTACTAAAACTATATTTAACATTTATTATTTAGGATTAAAATATTTGGGATTTGGGATTTTAAATTTAATAAACTTTCACACATCAATCATTTCAACTTCTTGTACTTCGCCACTTTGTAATTCATTTAAAAATTCGTTACCAATTCTAACTCTAACTAATCTTAAAGTAGGAAATCCCACAGCAGCAGTCATTTTTCTAACTTGTCTAAACTTGCCTTCGGTTATGGTTATAGAAATCCAAGAAGTTGGTCCGTGACGTTCGTCTCTAATTTTTTTTCCACGCAAAGGAAAATTTGGAATTGTATTTAAAATTGATGCTTTACACGGTTTTGTAATGTATTTTTTTCCATCAAAACCAATTTCTACACCGTTTGAAATTTTTAAAATGGCATCATCTGAAAATAAACCATCAACTTGAACATTATATTCTTTTTCTACTTTTTTACTTCGCACAATTTCACTCATCATTCCATCTGTTGATAGTAATAGTAATCCTTCTGAATCTTCGTCTAGTCTTCCAATTGCCATAATTCCTTCTGGAAAATTGTATAACTCGCCAAGTAATTTTTTATTGCGTTTTAGTTCATATTTAAATTGACTTAAATATCCGTAAGGTTTATAAATTTTAAAATGACGCGAATTACTCATTTGTGACTATTTATAGTTTTAAAATCATTTTTATTTGTTAATACTATCACAATAAAAAGTAGTATTTATATAAAATCTAGTTAAAATTATATAAAATGATTTGCAAAAATAACTTTAATTTTATCATTTATAACTAAAACTATATTTTATGAAAACTTTTATATTATTGGTCTCAAATACATTGCTAGTTTTCTCTGGATATGCGTTTTTTAACAACTTAAAATCATCTTCAGAAACTAATTATTTAATATTTATGACGTTGTTAATTTTAATAATTTTAATATCTCTAGTTATAAGTATTTTAACGATATTTCAATTACGACTTAATAAAAAAAGAAATAAATCATTACATTATAATAGTTATTCAAACAGAAGAATAAAAGATAGCGAATTTGATAAAAGTTTTTCTTGGCTAAATTTTTAGAATCTTTTTGTTTATATTTACTTTTCAAATTAAGTTTTTATGAACGACACAATTCTTTCTGTTTTATTATTTGTAATTGCTTTATGTATAGGAGTTTATTGTGGAAAATTATTTTTCTCATTAAATTCTAAATCAGAAAAAGCATCACTAGAAGAGAAAATTAATGGTTTATTATCTCAAATTAATCTACAAAAAGATCAATTTGCGCAAGAAAGAAATAATTTTGAAAAACAAATTCTTCAATCCAATCAAGAAAAGGAAATTATTAGAAAAGAAAAAGATTCGTTAGCCATTTTATTATCTAAAAAAGAAACCGATTTTGAAAATCTTTGGGAACGAAACAAGGAACAAAAACAAGAAGTAGAGCAGTTACAAGAAAAATTTACCAAAGAATTTGAAAATCTTGCTAATAAAATTCTGGAAGAAAAAACCAATAAATTTACCGAACAAAATAAAGAAAATCTTAAAAATATTTTAACTCCACTACAAGATAAAATTCAACTTTTTGAGAAAAAAGTAGAAGATACTCACAAAGAAAGCATAGATTATCATGCAGCATTACGCCAGCAAATATTGGGCTTGCGCGATATGAATGAACAAATGAGTAAAGAAACTCTAAATCTTACAAAAGCATTAAAAGGCGATAGTAAAATGCAAGGAAATTGGGGCGAATTGATACTAGAACGTGTTTTAGAAAAATCTGGTTTAGAAAAAGATAGAGAATATTTTGTACAACAAAGTCATATTACAGAAGATGGAACAAGAGTTTTTCCAGATGTTGTAATAAATTTACCCGACGGAAAAAAGATGATTGTAGATTCTAAAGTAACGCTAACTGCCTATGAACGTTACATAAATGAAGAAGATGATACTTTAAAATCGCAGTTTTTAAAAGAACATGTTGCCTCTGTAAAACGTCATGTAGAACAACTTGGCGATAAAAATTACCACGATTTATATCAAATGGAAAGTCCAGATTTTGTATTGCTTTTTATTCCAATAGAATCTGCATTTGCAATAGCATTAAATGAAGACACAACATTATACAACAGAGCATTTGAAAAAAATATAATAATAGTTACACCATCAACTTTATTGGCTACATTGCGAACCATTGATAGTATGTGGACCAACCAAAAGCAACAAGAAAATGCAGTTGAAATTGCGCGTCAAGCTGGAGCATTGTACGATAAATTTGAAGGATTTGTATTAGATTTAGTTCGAATTGGTAAAAAAATGGACGAAGCCAAAGTAGAATATCAAGGCGCAATGAACAAGCTTGTAGACGGAAAAGGAAACCTAATTACAAGTGTAGAAAAGTTAAAAAAAATGGGTGCAAAAGCCAAAAAATCACTTCCAGAAAACATTATAAACAGAGCCAATGTCTTTGAAAACAGTGATAATTTATTATCAGAATCAGAATCTAATTAAACTATAAATTTATTTTAAAATCTACTAATTATGTTACGAAAAGTCATTATTTATTGTGTTCTAGCAATTTCTATAGTATTTATTGCCTATTTTTCATTTGTATATTACGCCACCTACAGTAATGGTGAACGAAGTGGCGAATTAATAAAAATAAGTAATAAAGGTTATGTTTTTAAAACTTGGGAAGGCGAGATAAGTCAAGGAATTTCTGGCGCGCAAATTTTTAAATTTTCTATTTTAGATAGTGATGAAAAAGTTATAGAAGACTTAAAAACGCTTCAAGGTCAATATGTAAAAGTTACCTATTTAGAACGTTACAGAACTTTTCCTTGGTGGGGCGACACTAATTATTATATTAAAGAAGTTACCAAAGAAAGCTCGCCATTTAAAATAAAATAAATTATATGTCTGAATTTAAAACCGTAAAATCTTCTAAAATTACGATTTCAGAATTAATGTTACCATCGCATACTAATTTTTCTGGTAAAATTCATGGTGGTTATATTTTGTCTTTGTTAGATCAAATAGCTTTTGCTTGCGCCAGTAAATACTCTGGTAACTATTGCGTTACAGCATCTGTAGATACTGTAGATTTTTTAAATCCAATAGAAGTTGGCGAGTTGGTTACTATGAAAGCTTGTGTAAATTATGTTGGAAATAGTTCTATGATTATTGGAATTAGAGTAGAATCGGAAAATATTCAAACAGGAAAAGTAAAACATTGCAATTCTAGTTATTTTACAATGGTTGCCAAAGATGTTGACGGAAAAAACATAAAAGTTCCTGGATTAATTTTGTCAAACGATATAGAAATTAGACGATTTTATAATTGTGTAAAACAAATTGAATTAAAAAAAGACAGAAATTTACACGAAGAAGTTTTTGATTATAAATCGGCGGAAGCATTAACAAATTTAAAAAATTATAATGTAAAATTAGATTTAGATTAAAAATAAAATTTAAAGAAAAAGAATGAAAAAAGTAATTTTTATTGTACTGCTAATTGTATTTAATTGTAATTTTTTAACAGCTCAAAAATTTAAAAAAGAACTATCAATAACTAAAAGTAGTAATCCGTTAGAAATTAATCCAAAATTAGATTTTGAAGTTAGCACAGATATTGACAGTACTTTAGTTTCTAAAGAAACTTTAGTTAAAATTAAAAAGATTCAATTTTTATTAGAGAAAGACCAAAATCAAGAAGCTTTAAATTTAATTAACACTATTAGTAAAATTGATTTAGAGAAAAATGAATTATTTCTATTAAAAGGCATTTTAGAATTTAAGTTAGATAATTTTTCGGCTTCATCAAATTCCTTTTTAAATTACGCTGCTCTTACAACGAATGATTCTATTAAAAGTTCAGTACATTACACAATAGGAGTTATAGATTTACAGAGAAATTTAAAAATAAGTGCTTTTAATAATTTTAAAAAATCATTTGAATTAGATGCTGAAAATTATACTTCTTGTATAGTTTTAGGTGGAATTTGTATGAGTAATAAAGAGTTTGAAAATGCTATATTTTATTATAAAAAAGCGCTTGAAGTTAATTCAGGATTAAATAATGTTTGGAATAATTTAGCATTTATATATCAAAAATTAGATAAACATTTAGAGGCAAAAAATATTTTTACAAAAATAATAAAAGACGAACCTGATGCTCCACTACCTTATAGTAACAGAAGTTATTCTAATTTAAAATTAGGATTTACCAAGCAAGCATTGGAAGATGTAAATAAATCTATAAAACTATTTCCTGAAAACTCTTATGCTTTTAGAAACAGAGCTTTAATTTATATTGAATTAAAACAATATGAAAAAGCTTGTTTTGATATTGAAACTGCTTTTAAATTAGGATATCAAGAAAAGTATGGTTTAGATTTGGATACAATTAAATCTCAAAATTGTAAAAAGTAATTAATTATTTAATTTATAAAATTGCATAATTAATAGATTTGCACGCAATTTCTTATTACAAATGTTAAAGTTTAATCTAAACGCTTAACTTAAATCAATAAATATTAAGATGTTGTGGTATTTTTATTATTTTTGAGATTTACAACTAAATTTATGAAAAAATATTACGTTTTAAGCATTTTATTAGTTCTTTTTACATTTATTATAATTTCTTGTTCTAAATCTGATGAAGAAGAAGAGTATGTGGCAATTTCTCCAGTAGTTGTAGATTTATCAACTGTACCTTACACAAAATTATCAGACTATCATTTTTTTGATGGCGATTTGAAAAACTTAAATCCATCATTAAATGTATTGCCTTACGAACCTGCAAGTTCATTATTTGCAGATTATGCACACAAAAAACGCTTTGTTTGGCTACCAACAGGAACAAAAGCAAACTATAATGGTGATGATAATGTTTTAGAATTTCCAATAGGATCAGTTTTAATAAAAACTTTTTTTTACACAAACGTGTTACCATCAAATACTACCAAAATAATTGAAACTAGATTGCTAATCCGAAAATCTAGTGGTTGGAAAGCTTATGATTATGTTTGGAACGAACTACAAACAGAAGCTAACCTAGAAGCAACAAACGATGGTGTTTTTGTTCCAATAACATTTATAGAAAACAATGTTACAAGAAGCACAACCTATAAAATTCCATCGCAATCAGAATGTCTAACGTGTCATAAAATAAATCCGAGTCAAACAGGAGAAATTACTATTCCGATTGGTCCTAAACCTCAAAATTTGAATACTACATTTAATTATTCAACAGGAAGTCAAAACCAACTTGCAAAATGGCGAAGTGTTGGTTTTATAGGAAATGATGTTCCAACAAATATAAATTCTACTATAGATTATAAAGATACTTCTAAACCTTTAGCACAAAGAGCAAGATCTTACATTGATATTAATTGTGCTCATTGCCACAGAGATGGTGGACATTGCGATTATACACCACAACGTTTTAATTATAGTAACATCAATATGAATACTTTTGGATTGTGTCTAGAACCATTATTTGCAATTGAAGGTGCGCCTTATATTATAAAAAGCGGCGATGCAAACCGATCTGAAATAATGAAAAGAATAAACACAACAGAAGGCGAATTAAAAATGCCAATTATAGGTAGAAATTTAATTCATGAAGAAGGCGTACAGTTAATGACTCAATATATAAATTCATTACCGCAAACTTGCAACTAACAAACTAAATTATTAACCATGAAAAAAATTACACTATTATTTTTATTTTGCAGTTTTTACTTTTCAAATGCGCAAAATACTTGTGCTACAGCTTTGCCAGTAATTGCCGGAGTTCATACTGTAGATGCTATAAACGGAACTCAAATTCCTACGCCAATTTGTGCACAAAATGGTGGTGGAGCAACTGCTGGAGAATGGTATGCCTACACACCAACTCAAACTTTTAATGTAACAGTTACTACAGATTTAATAATTAATATTTGTAAAGATACAAGAATTCACGTTTATTCTGGTACATGTTCTAGTTTGTCATGTGTTGGTGGCGATGACGATGCAGGAGTAATTGCTTGTAACAATGGTACAAACACTAATGCTTATTTATCAACAGTAGTTTTTGTTGCAAATGCTGGAACTACCTATTATATAGCATTTGATAATAAATACCAATCAACAGGATTTAATTTTCAAATTTTGGAAACTCCTTATGTTGCACCTCCAACGCCAGCAGTTGCATTTACAACCGGAACAATTCCTACAAGTTCAAATATTTGTGCAGTTGTTGATATGAATGGCGATTATCTTGATGATATTGTAACTGTTCAAACCAATCAAGTTACTTTATTAACTCAAAAACCTGGAGGATTTGATTCTGTGATTTTTCCGTTGTCATCTGCTGTAAACTTACCAGATTGGAGTATTGCTGCTGGAGATTTTGATAGAAGTGGTTTTACAGATTTAGTTTTAGGAAACGGAAGTAGAGTTACCGTATTAAAAGCTACTAATACTACATCTTCAACACCAGCAATTTCTGGTTTTTCTGTTGTAGCTTATCCTCAAAGTATTTTTACGCAAAGAACTAATTTTATAGATATAGATAATGATGGAAATTTAGATTTATGGGCTTGTCATGATGTGGCTCAAAATCACGCCTACAGAAATAATGGTGCAGGAGTTTTAAATTTTGATATTTCATTAATGCCAACATTACCAGTTGGAGGAAATTATGCAACCATGTGGACAGATTATGATAATGATGGCGATATGGATTTGTATTTAGCAAAGTGTCGTGGTGGCGCACCAGTTGGCGATGCACAAAGAATTAATTTATTGTATTCTAATAATAGAATTAGTGCAAATCCAGCAAGTTCTTTTACAGAAAAAGGAGTAGTTGCAGGAGTAAATGATGGCGCACAATCTTGGTCTACAGCAATTGAAGATTTTGATAACGATGGCGATTTAGATTTTTTATTATCTAATATTTCAGATCAAAATAGATTTTATAGAAATAATGGTGATGGAACTTTTACAGATATTTATGCATCAACAGGTATTGCCACACAAGTTGGCTCTTGGGAAGTGCAAGCTGCCGATTTTAATAACGATGGTTTTGTTGACTTTTTATGGCAAAATACTAAAGAACTGTATATCAATAATGGTAATTTAACTTTTACATCATACGATTTAGGATTTAACGAAGGTGGAATTGGAGATTTAAATAACGACGGTTTTTTAGATTTGCAATTTGGAAGCACTGTTCATTATAATGTTCCAAACGCTAACCATTGGTTTAAAGTAAATTTAAAAGGAGTTCAAAGTAACATTAACGGAATTGGAGCACGAGTAGAAATTTATGGCGCTTGGGGAAAACAAATTCGAGAAGTTAGAAGCGGACAAGGTTTTAGCCACATGAGTTCTATGAATAGTTATTTCGGATTAGGAACAGAAACTGTAATTACCCAATTAATTATAAGATGGCCATCTGGAATTGTTGATGTAATTAATAATCCAACTTCAGATTCTGCTAGAACGGTTTTAGAAGGTTCTTCTCCAGCTTTAAATAATGCGTCTTTTGATGCTACTACTTTTACAATTTATCCTAATCCTTCTAGTGATTTCTTGAATATTAAATCAGGAAATTTAGAAACTTTTATTTCTGCTCAAATCTTTAATTTATTAGGAAAAAAATTAAGTGAAGTTACTATTCTAGAAGATAAAATTTCTATTGAAAACTTATCAATTGGAACATATATTTTAACATTAAAAGATTCAGAAGGAAAATCATTCTCTCAAAAATTTATTAAAAATTAGTTGAAATAAATTTTAAAAAATTCTAAATCCTATCAAGTAATTTGGTAGGATTTTTTTATGATTTGAAGTGAATTAATTAATGATGAATTTTCCTTTCTCTTCATCAAATACAATTGATAAATCTTTAAACAATTTTGTAAAAACGCCTTTAGAAATTAAGTTGCAAGGTTCATCTTGAACTATAAAATGGTCACTCATTACAATCATTTCGTCAGATAGTTGAATGGCCAAATCTATATCGTGTGTAGAAAATAAAATACATTTATTAGTTTCTAATGCTAACTTTTTAAGCAATTTAAACATAGATACTTTATGAAGTAAATCTAAATGTGTTGTTGGTTCATCAAGAATAATTAATGGTGTATCTTGTGCCAAAGCTCTTGCAACAAGTACTTTTTGTAATTGTCCGTCGCTAATTTCGTAATGTTTTTTATCTGACAGATGTTCTATTTGCGTAAGCTGAATTGCCTGCTTTATTTTTTGTAGATCATCGTCAGATAATTTTCCAATCCAATTAGTGTAAGGTTGTCTTCCTAAAGCAATCAATTCAAAAACAGTTAAGTTACTTTGTGGTAATTTCTCTGTTAATACCAAACTTAAATTTTGTGCTAATTCATTAGAATCAAACAATTGAATGTCTTTTTCATTTAAAAAAACTGTTCCAGAAATTGGTTTTTGAATTCCTGTCAAAGTTTTTAAAAGTGTAGATTTTCCAATTCCGTTTCCACCAATTAATGCTATAAGTTTGCCTTGTTGAAGGTTTAAATTTAAATTTTCAGCAATAATATTGGTTTCCTTTTTGGTTTTGTAACCAATGGATAAATTTGAAGTTGTTAGTATTTTTTTATTTTTTGACATTTTAAATCTTACAAACTAATTTTTTTACTAGTGAAAACTGAAAACTGATCACTAAACTACTGAAAACTGAAAACTGAAAACTGAAAACTGAGCACTAATCACTGAATACTCTTTTTTCTAACAATAAGCCAAATAACAATTGGCGCACCAATAATAGAAGTAATTCCGTTAATTGGTAAAGTAAAATCAAAACCTGGCATTTGTGAAACGGTATCGCAAAATAACATAATTACGGCACCAATTAAAATGGTACTAAAAAATAATATTTTATGATTACTGGTTTGAAAAAGTAATTTAGACAAATGTGGAACAGCCAAACCAATAAATGCAATTGGTCCTGCAAAAGCGGTTATACTTCCTGCTAAAATACTTGTAGCAAAAACTATTAATCGTCTAGATTTTGCAATATTTAATCCCAAACTCTTAGCATAATTTTCTCCTAATAATAAAGCATCAAGCGATTTTATAGAAAAAAGACTAATTAATAATCCAACAGAAACACAAACTGTTAAGATTAAAATATGATTCCAAGATAGATTTCCTAGACTTCCCAAACTCCAAAATGTAAATTTTTGTAATTCTTCTGCCGAGCTAAAATAGGTTAACATTGAAACAATTGCGCTTGTAAAACTACTAAACATTAATCCAACAATTAGAATAGACATTGTATCGCGCAAGCGTTGCGAAACTACTAAAACTAAGAGTAAAACCAAGAAACTTCCAATGCAAGATGCCAAAATTATTCCGTAAGAAGAGAGTAAAAACGGAGCCAAAAATGGAGGCAAAATTCCAGCACCTAGAATTACAAAAGCAACTCCAAGACTTGAGCCAGAGCTTAATCCTAAAACATAAGGTCCAGCAAGCGGATTTCTAAATAATGTTTGCATTAAAAGTCCAGAAATTGATAATCCAATTCCAACTAAAATTGCTGTTATTGCTTTTGGTAATCTAAAATTTATGATAATGTATTCCCAAGTTTCTTTACTAGAATTGAATCCAAATAAACTTTTTACAACTTCTTTTATCGGAATTGCAACTTGCCCTAAAGAAATATTCAATAGCAATGTTACTAGCAAAAGCAAAGTTAAACTTGAAAAAAGAATTGAATTTCGGTTTTGGAACATCGTTTTTTTTTAAACCATTAAGAAATTTAAGGTAAATAAGCTTTAGCTTTACAAAGAAAGTTAAAAATTAGTGAAATTGTAAGGATGATATTATTCGTGAAAATTCTTGAAATTCGTGTTGAAAACCTACCTCAATTTCTCAAAAAAGAAAGGTTTATAACCAACTAAAAGTTCTGGATGCAAAATTTTTACAATATCTTTCAATACAATATCTGGTCTGTTTGGAGCCAACTCATAATACAAAACGCCTCCAGTTTTTCCTTTTTTACTACTAAACGAATATACATTTTTGTTTTGAAAAGCTTTAAATTGCGCATAATGAGAATTAGCATCTTCCATAGCTTTAAAAGTTTCAAATTGTCCTGATGTTATCCAAATATCAGCATTTTTAGCTTTTTCAAAAACAGTTTCAAAGGATAATGATAAACTACCAGTTCCAGTAGTTGCTGACCATAAATAATTGCCTTGAGCTTGGTTTAATAATTGTGAACCCCAACTTGTGCCTTTTGGCAAATACCATTTATCTTCATACATATCACCAGCCAAAATGGTAGGTTTATAAGTTGCCTTTTTTACAATTTCTACTGTTTTTAAATAGTCTTTTTCAATTTTTTCAAAAATTTCTGTAGCTTGTTTTTGTTTTCCATATAATGCTCCAAAAAACTTAATCCATTCTGCTTTTCCTAGCGGAGTTTGTTCGTTCCAATCGCCATTAAGCAAAACTTTCAAACCATTTTTTTGTAAATTATCTAAAGTTGGATTGGTGTTATCAATTCCGTATCCAATAATCACATTAGGTTGTAACTCTAGCACAACTTCGGTATTCAAAGTCTGATTAGAACCTAATTCTTTTATTTTTTTGGCATCAATTAAAGCTCTAACTTTTTCAGATGAAATGTAATCTAGACTGGGAAATCCAACTAAAGTCTTTTCTACATTCAACATTTCCAATGATGGAATATGCGTTGTAGAAGTTACCACAATAGATATTATTGGAACTGTTACAGTTGTAAATTTTTTTAAACTATCTGGAATAATTCCGTTTTTTTCTTTTAATATATAAGTATAACTTTTATTTGCTTTTGGCCAAGGATTTTCAACTTTTACAATTGAAAAACCATTATAATTTACAATTGAAAAACCTTTCGCGTAGTGAATATTATTGTCAGAAGAAATTGAAGTTTTTAGTTTTTCTCTTTTACATTGAATAAATAAAGAAAAAACTATAAAGAATAGTATAAATTGTTTTGGAAATTTCATCAAATTGATTTCTGACAAAAGTAAATTATTTTTTTACTAATTTATAATTTGAATTCGTACCATTTTCAAAGCTAAGATTAAGAATATAAAATCCTGAATTTAAATCTTGACTTTTTGAATATACTTCTTGTTTAGAATTTGTAAAAGTAATTTGTTTTCCAGAGATATCATATAGGGAATAATTTGATATTTTATTTTCTGTTTCAATCGTAAAATTTTCTGAAAAAGGATTTGGAAAAACTGTAGTTTTCACAAAGTTAAAGTTTTGATTTTCCAAAAGATAAACTGGATTTACAAATCCAGTACCACTAATAAAAGAGGAATAATTTTCTAAAGCAATATTTAACTGCGAAATATCGCAATTACATAATATGTTATAAAAATGAGATGATTCTTGTAAAATATAAAATACATTAAAAATTTGAAATATCTGGTTTAGTATTGAATCATTGGTTACTACAATTCCATTAATTATTGAAGAATTTGTTATGCTTTGATTAGGTTGAAGAACCATATATAATGTATTGTCAAATGGTGATCCATAATTTGTTACTCTTGAATTTCCAACAACAGTTGAATAATTCAATAAATCATTTTTAAGTTGGTTTAAATTACAATTAAAACAATCAATTTCAATATAATTCATTGCATAATTTGGATATGGATGTCCAAGTTTTAAAATATATCTATAAACATTATGACTTTGTAGAATTGAATTTAATACTGCATCATTAGATTCAGTGGTATTATCGATAGAATTTACTGGAGTTTGTGGTGATCCAATATTATAATCGAGTAATCTAATTTCTACAACTTGTTGCTGAGCAAAGGTTAAACCACTTATAAATAAAAAAAGTAAAATTTTTTTCATAACAAATTCTTTTATAATACATTAACAAATATAGTGAAAAAAATTTAATAATATTAAAAGTATAAATTATTAAAATATATATTTGAAGGTAAATTTCATTAAATATTTTTTATACAAAAGTATAATATTTAAACTACATTTGCATTCGTATTTTGGTTGTGAATTCAATTCATTGAATAAACATTAAAAGGGAATTTGGTTAAGAAAATTTAATGAAATATAAATTTTAAAAATCCAAAGCTGTACCCGCAACTGTGTGCTAATAAAGGTTGATGTTAACTACAAAACCATTGAGTTATCTGAATTTATTTCAGATTCTTGAGAAGGTAAACATCAATACGCAAGCCAGGAAACCTGCCACTTACACTGAGTATCAAACTTTCGGGAAAAAAGGTTTGGGTATGGGTAATTCTGTGCTTTTATCCCATTTTATTAAATTATTTTTTAACTAAAATGAACAAAAAAATCGTTCGTATAAGTGCTGTATTGGCATTTGTAACCACTTGTGCATTGGCGCAAAAACAAGATTCTGTAAAAGTGAATCAATTAAATGAAGTAGTGATTTCTGACACTAAATTTGCTCAAAGCAAAGAAAGATCTGGAAAAGTAATTACCAAAATTACACAAGAAGAACTTCTTAAAAAATCGGGTCAAAACATTGCTCAAATTCTATCTACAGTTGCTGGAGTTGAGATTAATGGAAATCAAAGTGCCAACGGAAAAAATTTAGGATATTATGTTCGAGGCGGAAAAAATCGTCTGGTTTTAATTCTAATTGATGGAATTCCTGTAACTGATGCTTCTGGAATTAGTTTTGAGTACGACTTGCGTTTGCTTCCTGTAGATCAAGTGGAAAGTATAGAAATTATGAAAGGCGCATCGAGTACACTTTATGGTTCTGGAGCTGCAACTGCTGTTATCAACATTACTTTAAAAAAAGCTAGTAAAAAAGCAATTAATGGTAACGCTTACATCAACATTGGTTCTAATAATACAGCCCAAAATTCTAAAGTAAATGGTCAAGATTTTAATCAAGGATTTTCTGTAAACGGAACTGCTAGTAAGGTAAATTATTTAGCATCGGTAAATAGTTCAGAATCTAATGGAATGTCTCAAATTGCAAATTTTGATGCCAATTCTGATTTTGAAAACGATAGATTTTCTAGAATAAATTATCTTTCTAAAATTGGATTTAAAGTTTCAAATAAACTTTCGTTAGACTTTTTTGGAAATTATGATAAAATAAAAAATGATTATGATTTATCATTCGATAATACTGCTTTTAATGATACTAATTTAAATAAAACTACGTCAGAACAATTTAGATTTGGATTTTCTCCTAAGTATCAATATGCTAAAGGTGAGTTTATTGTAGTTTCAAGTTTTAATAAAATTGAAAGAAATTATGACGATTTTAATATATACACTCCATCAATTGATGCTTCACTTTATGAGTCTAGAAGTGTAAATGTTGATGCTTTTAATAAGTATAAATTTAGCAATGAATTTTTCTTAGTAACTGGAGCTAATTATCAATTTCACGATATGTTAAGCCAAACTATTTATGCCAATGTTGCCAAAGAAGGAACAAAATTTAATATGATTGATCCTTATATTACTGGAGTTTACACGTCTAATTTTGGATTAAATCTTAATGTTGGTGCACGATTAAACATTCATAGCGAATATGGAAATCAATTGGTTTATAATGTAAATCCTTCCTATTCTTTTGGAAAAAATAGTGATGTAAAAGTTTTGGCATCGTACAGTACCGCTTTTATTACTCCAAGTTTGTATCAACTGTATGCAGAGTATGGAAATTTAAATTTAAAACCAGAAAAAAATAGTACAGCAGAAGCAGGTTTTGAAGTTAATTTATTAGATAAAAAACTAAATATTAATGCAGTAGGATTTTATAGAGAGCAAAATAATACTATCGGATTTTACTTTGATAATGTAACTTTTGCTGGTCAATACGTTACTATTGAAGGAATTAACAAAGCAAAAGGTATTGAAACAGAATTGAGTTATGCAGTAAATACTAAAATTAAATTAAATACTAATTACACTTTTACGCAAGTTGACGAAGCGCTAGATAGATTAATTCCTAAGCATAAAATAAATGCTTCAATAGATTTTCAAGCTAGTAAAAGATTATTTTTAAATGCAAATTATCAGTATGTTGATGCTAGAAAAGATGCTTTTTTTGATGGAACTACTTTTGCTGTAGCCAATGTAAATTTAAGTTCTTACCGATTATTTAATGGTTTAATTAAATATGAATTGGTAAAAAGCAGATTGATTATTTTTGGCGCTGCAACTAATATTTTTAACGAAGATTTTGTGGAAAATATTGGCTATTCATCTCGTGGAAGAAATTTTAGATTGGGATTGAATATTAACTTGTAGTTTTTTAAAAGTTTAAAAACCATTAAGGTATTGAGAGTTTTATTAAGAGTTTTTTCTTAGTTTCTTAATATTTTGATGGTTTTTTATTTTATTTTTTTAATTTATTTTTTTAAAGTTATTTGCTACTTAAATTGCTTAATTTAAATACTAAATCTAAAATTTTCGTTACAAAAACTAATAATTCTTAAAAAACTTAAAATCCTAAATTTTGTATTATGGATTTTGCTAAACTATTAATTTCTGGCTACCCAATTCTCAATATTAATTTCTGCTAAATTTTGAAAGTCTTTTGTATTTTCTGTAATTAAAGTTAATTTATTTTCAATTGCAGTGACACCAATTAATAAATCAAATTCATCATTTTGAGGTCTTCCTATTTTGTTTAATCTAACTTTTTCCTCGGCATATTTTTTTATTGAGCCATAAATAGGAATTATCACAATTCCTTTTAAAAACATATCAACAGCTTTATGGGATTTTATTTTATCAGCACTATTTTCAGCACCAAATCTTAATTCTAATACTGTAATTTCAGAAATATAACAATTTTCTAAACCTTTTTCTTTTAGCTTTTTATCTATATCAAATTTTCCACGAGGAAAGTGTACACATATATTTGTATCTAGTAAATATTTCATTAAAAGCTAATTTCTTTATTTTTGAATTTTCTACTTAATTTAATATCAGTAATTATTTCATCAGAAGTTTTTTCATTAGAAAATGCTCCAAAAGATTTAAAAAAATTACTTTCTTTACTTTTACTTTCAGCTTTCAATGACTTAGTTAATTTTTCTATTAACTCAAGTTTACTAATTGAATTTAAACTTTCGAATAATCCAAAATAATTTTTTATAATATTTTTATCAGTAAAAGTCATTTTAATTAATTTTAATTCAAATATATGAAAATATTCTTTTATTGCAATTTTCGTCAATTATTACTTCCTACTATTTTATTTCACTATACATCCCAAAATCCAAAAAATCAATATTCTCAAAATCAGTTAAATTAATTGATGTTGATTGCGGTGTAACTTTTCCGCTAGCCATTATTTGATTCAATGCAACATTCAATAATGGTTCGTCAGTATTTCCTAAAACTCCTAAATTGGATAAATTTTCTGTTAGCAGAAAATTGGGTTGTAATCCGTTTTGGTAGTCGCCAAATCCTTCGTTGTTAACTGTTTTTAATACAATTGGTTGCATTGCATATTTGTGTTTAGAACTTCGGTTGGTTTTACCAAAATTTGGAGAATCGTATAATGTTATTGAACCTACATTTTTGCCAGTTGTTACATCGCCAATTTGAATTACATTAATATAAGGTTTTAATCCGTTTATTACTAATTCACTTGCCGATGCAGTACTTTTAGAAGTTAAAACATAAATTTTAGTCAAATTTAAACTTGCAATTGCGCTTCCATTTGCTAGTTTATCTGTAAAATTATCCAGTAATTGATTTGGATTTGTGGAATTCCAATAGCTCTGAAATTTAGTATTCCAAACTTCTCTTGCAAATATTTGATTGGTAAATTGACCAGTTATCATGCTTGCCAATCGAGTTGCAGTTGCAATTGATCCACCAGAATTATAACGTAAATCTAAAACCAAATCGGTAATTTGTTGCGATTTTAAATTTGCAAAAGCCGTATTTAATTGCGATTCGTAGTTTGGAAAAAATCCGTTGTAAATTAAATATCCTATTTTTTTATTTCCTTGATTTATTACATTCGAAATTAAAACCGGATTTTCAGATAAATTGGTTTTGGTAACGTTTACCAATTGTCCGTTGGGAGTTATGTTTCCGTTATCATAATCGGCAAGATTTAAAGTTTGTGTTACATTTTTTAGTAATTCTTGATAATTAGAAATGGTTAACGATGTTCCATTTATGGCATAAAAAATAGTTCCGCGAGAAATATTTTTAGTAGCAGCATCACTATTTGGAATAATGTATCTAACCCAACCAAATAAATCTGTTGTACTTCCGGCTTTAAATTTTAATCCAAAATCTACACCATTATTTAAAGTAGTTCCAGAGAGTATTCCTTCTAAAGTTTCATAATTATCAAAAATCACACTAAATCTATCAATAGAATTATCAACTCTAAGCGAATTAAATAAGTCTTTTGGATTGGAATAATTGGTTAAAAAATTATTTAAATCGTCTTGATTTGCAAATCGTTCGTCTTGCAAATTTGTAACCTCATTCTGCCATAAATAATAAAGATTCATTCCTTTCCAAACAAAATCATTAATTTGCAACGATTCTGGAACGTATAAATCGTCTTTAGTATCGCAATTGGTAGTTAGAAAAAAGATAAAAAGTGCTAGTATTGAAATTTTAAATTTCATTTTTTATTAGAATTTTATTCAAATTTAGTGAAAATTGTAAAAAAATAATTTTTTCTTGTAACAAAAATAAATGTGCTTCGTCTTTACTAAATAAGCAGGAATAAAATCAATCAAATCAACCAAAAAAATGAATCAAAACGAGTTTATACAACTAATCAATCCGTTTAAAGATAAGCTCTTTCGGTTGTCAAAAAGATTGCTCGTTAGTACAGAAGAAGCACAAGATGCAACGCAAGAAGTTCTTGTAAAATTATGGACAAAAAACGAAGGTTTAGACGAATATAAAAGTGTTGAAGCACTTGCAATGACAATGACTAAAAATTATTGTTTGGATCAATTAAAGTCGAAACGAGCAAGTAATATGACAATTGTTCATACTAATTATACTGATAGAGAAGCTAGTTTGCAACAAAAACTAGAAGACAAAGACAGTTTAAATTGGGTAGAAAAAGTAATTAATGAATTGCCAGAACAGCAAAAATTAATTATACAAATGAGAGATATTGAGCAATATGAATTTGAAGAAATTGCAAAAATATTGGATATGAATGAAACTGCAAT
>JAYVKR010000381.1:0-3766 GCA_043768185.1 Flavobacterium sp. | reverse complement strand
TGAAATTGAAATAGCAGAATTAAAACTAAAACCTGCACCACCATATTTTAGAAATGGAAATAATTATCGTTTTAATGGGCAGGAGTATCAAGACGAGCTGGGACTTAATGTCACAGCAATGGACTATCGCCAATATGATAGTGCAATAGGTAGATTTTATAGTCCTGATGTATTATCCGAATTAGCCTATTCAATTACACCATATCGTTTTGCTTATAACAATCCTGTTTATTTCTATGATCCGACTGGTTTGTTCGAAACAAGAAAAGAAGCAAGAGAGTACAGAAAAGAACACGGTATTAGTGGCGGTATATCTAAACAAAAGGATGGTACATTTGCTATTAATGATAAAAAGAATGGGGTTAGTTATTCAAAAGGAGAAGAAGGATCTCAAGAAAGATTTTCTAATGATGGTGTTCAAGAATCTGTATTAATACAAGCACCAGCAAAAAAAGAAAGTAATAGCGGAGGAACAGGTTTTGGCTGGATGACTATTTGGGGTTCAGACAGAAGCGGAGACACTAGTGGTTGGAAAGGAACTACTACACATTCTCTAGAATCAAGCGATTTTATAACACCTCAAAGTTCAAGATCTTTAAATAATAAAACAACTGGAATTTTGGAATGGATATTCAGTCTTTTTAAAAATTCTACTGATACGTATCAACAAGCAACTACTATACAAGAAGCTGTTAAGAAAAATGGAAATACTGCTACTATGGAAGTACAGAATACAGAACCAGTAGTAACTTCTTCAATAAAGGTAGTTTCTTATACTTTCCATCTAAATGACAGTACGGTTACAAAAAACACGAGTACTGTTAATCTTAAAGGTAAAGCATCAGATGTAAAAAGACAAACAGATTCTACGAATAACAGGAATAATGCTAGAAACGCTGATAAATCAGCTTGGTTAAGTTCTTGGGGAAAATAGTGTAAATCCTAACTTATAAAAAAAAATAATCTTGAAAAAACAATTAATTTTAATAATAACTTTCGGTGTATTTTTAATACTCATTCTATTTTTTGTGTTTAGAAGTTCCTTTTTAAAGGAAGACGAACCTGTAATTAAATATTCTAAATTAAACAAACAGCAAAAATTACAAAAAGGGGAATGGATAAGTAATTTAGATACTTTGTCTGGAATTAGTATTAGGGAAAATAAAATAGCTTTCTTTAAAAATATGGAATTTACATCTGATGATATTTATGAGTATAAAATATTAGACTCCATATATAAAAATGAAAAAAGAGAAGATAAAGTTGGAGAGTTTTTAATGATGAAAGACTTTTCCGATACAATTTATTATCAAATTGTTAAGAAAAATGATAGTAGCATTACTTTAAAAATAGATAAAACTAAAACTGAAACTTTTAATCTTAAAACCACTCCGTTAAAAGCTCAATAAATAATGATTTACTCTTCAGTATTTTATTGACCTCGAAGTATTACAAAAACCACTCTCAAAAGGAGTGTTTTTTTTATTTATCAAAAGCTTTTTTAGTTTTATAGTTCTGAATAACGTTATCTACTAAAAAGAAAAGATGTTTTTTAGTGTCTTCATCAAGTTGGTCAATATCTTCAATCCTTTTGATAATCTCTTTATCATAAGTAGAAAACTCGCCTTCTCCAATTAAAAAATCGACCGTTACATTAAAGCTTTTAGACATTTTTACAATTACTTCAATAGATGGCATATTGGTATTACGCTCGTAATTACCAACCATTACACGAGAAGAATTTATTTGTTTAGCTAAATCTTCTTGCGACCAATTTTTTGCTTTACGCAACTGCGTTATCTTGCTTCCTATGTCTAACATCTTTGTCTTGTGTATGGGTTTTTCAACTAATCAATGCAAATATAGTAATAGATTTTTGTCAAAAGAAATATCTGTCTATTGTTTAAATGAAATACATACTATACATTTGCAATAAATATATATCATTTAAAAACTTTTCAACAATGGAAATAAGCGTAATCAAACAAAATCTATCCTTAACCCAAGTATTAGAAAATTACAGCTTACAGCCCAATAAAAACAATATGCTCCGTTGTCCATTCCACGAGGATAAAACAGCGAGTTTACAAGTTAATCCAACACAAAATAAATACAAATGTCACGCTTGCGATAAAAAAGGCGATGTTATCCAGTTTGTCCAGGATTATGAAAAGCTAAACAAACACGAAGCACTAAAAAAATGTACTGCGATGATAGGAACAATACAACCCATCCAAAAAGGTACACCAACAGAAACAAAAGAAATCATAATCAGCAGTGCAGCAAGAACGGCTTTTATAGAAAAAATATTTGCTTCGTTCAAAAATGCTTCTTCTCGTTCCCAACCAGCAAAAGATTATTTACAGCAAAGAAATTTAGATCTAAAAAAATTAGAGGTTGGCTATAATGGTGGTCAGTTCCATCACGGACAGCGAAAAGAAGATAGTTTAATACAAAATTGTTTAGCCTACGGTTTACTAATCGACAATAATCGAAAAGGCAATACAAGAGAAATAGTTTATACTGTTTTTGGAAAGTACGGCGTTGTCTTTCCGCTCAAAAACCAAGAAAATGAAATCGTTAGTTTGTATTTTAGAAGCACTTTAAATAAAGAGAATGCGAAACATTTTTACTTAAAAAATAGACAAGGATTATATCCAAATTACCCACAGCCAAATACCAAAAAACTGATATTATTAGAAGCTATTATTGATACAGCAAGTGTATTACAAATTGATAAAATAACAAAGAATTACAGTGTATTAGCGTGTTATGGAACAAATGGACTAAATGAAGAAATCCTAAAAGCGATTAAGAATTTACAAGAATTAGAAGAAGTAATTTTCTTTTTTGATGGCGATAAAGCGGGAAACGAAGCCGTAAAAAAATATACTGAAGTAATTAGAGAACTACATCCAAAAATAAAAATCAGCCAAGTTCAAACGCCAGAGTATGAAGATGCCAACAGCTTAATAATGGGACACGAAAGCGAAATATTAATCCATTTAATCGAGCAAAGAAAGGAGTTAGTATTTTCTTTTTCTATTGAAGAAGACTTAAAAACTGAACCAAAACCCAAACAAATCTCTTTAGAAAACACCATTGAAATACTAAAGCAAAACGATGTTTTAAACCAAATCAATACATTAATCGAGCAAAGTGGGATTATTGGAGAAGCAAACAGCCGATTATTATTGTTCATTATTGCATCAAGTTACAAAACAAAACAGCCCTTACACGCCATAGTACAAGGAAGTAGCGGAAGTGGAAAAACGCATTTAATAAGCAAAATAGCCGATTTAATACCACAAGAAGACGTTTTAAGATTTACAAGAATAACAGAAAGTAGTTTGTACAATTGGGGCGAATATGAATTGGTAAACAAGCTATTAATTATTGAAGATTTAGACGGCTTAAAAGAAGAAGCAATGTTTGCAATGCGAGAGTTAATTAGCAATCAAAGGCTCTCCAGTTCGGTATCTATCAAAGATAAAAAAGGAAATATAAAATCTACCAAGAAAGAAGTAAAAGGCGTTTTTAGTTCCTTGAGTGCTACAACCAAAGGCGATTTATACGAGGACAATATGAGCCGAAGTTTTTTATTAGCCGTTGATGAAAGTGCAGAGCAAAGCCGAAGAATTATAGACTATCAAAACAAAAGGTATGCAGGAGAAATAGAACCAAAACACCAGGAAAAAGCCAAGAACCAATTACAGCAAATTATCAGGAGTTTAAAGCCTTACGAAGTGATTAATCCGTATGCAAC
>JAYVKR010000380.1:0-13510 GCA_043768185.1 Flavobacterium sp. | reverse complement strand
GAGGAAAGGTACTATTTCCTGAAAAATTAAAAAAAGCTAACGAAATATTAGCAAAAGCTGGATTGCCAAATTCTTTAGCTAAAAATTAAGTTTAGAAGACAAGGTAAATTCTAAAACTCACAAAAATAAACTGGTTTGTTAATCAAAATTTCATTAGAAGTTTGGTTTAACAAACCAGTTTTTATATCCTAGCTCTGCAAAGTCTTCAAATAATTTTAATTTATAAAACAACTACGAATGCTCCGCAAAGTGTCCTCACTTTGAGGAATGACAAAAATAAAATTAATAAATATATATTTAATATTTTTTTAAAGAACTTTTAAGTCAAGATATTTTCCTGAGCTTTAGATTATTTACTATTTAATATATTTTAAAAGAAAAACATTCTATTAATTTAAGAAAAAGTTTACAGAGATTCTTTCTGCATCAGAAAGACAAATGGTGCGATGGGTTTTATCTATGAAAATTACAATTATAGTATTTCAAAAAATAATTATCAATAAGTATTTCAATTCTTCTAACAACCGCTTTCCATTCTGACGAAGGAAGAATCTCTATGAAATGCTCAAGCAAACAAAGTGAAACTTGCCAAGTTCGCGTAGATTCTTCCTTCGTCAGAAAGACAAATGGTGCGATGGCTTTTGTTTTAGACTATTACAATTATAGTATTTTAAAAATGATTATCTTTTTAGACAAAAATGTCCTTTAAAAATTCTATTATCTTCTAGTTTTACAGCATACCAATAATCTTCTGATGGCAACATTTCTCCATTATAAATTCCATCCCAACCTGAACCAATTGGACTGATTTGTTTTAGAAGTTTTCCAAATCTATCAAAAATATAAATCAATGCCTCATTATTATTGGATAGAGTTACGCCTTTAATATTCCAGAAATCATTAAAACCATCGCCATTTGGAGTAAAATATTTTGGAATTCCTAAAATACTTACTTCTTCTTGAACTGTTCCGCAACCATTTTTATCTCTAATGTAAACCGTGTAAATTCCTGGAATTAAATTGTAAAATTCATTAGAATTTTGATAGGTTTCATCATCAAGACTATATTGATAATCGCCTTGACCAGAAACTAATACTACAATAGAATTTTCATTAGATAAATCTGAAACCTCAATAGTATTTATTGTGGCGGTGTTTGATGCTGTTACGGTAAGTGTTCTTGTTCTGCTACAATTTAAATTATTTGTTACAGTTACTGTATAAATTCCTTCTGTATTTACTGTTAAATCATAATTGGTTTGGTTCGGAATTAAAACTCCATTTAAAAACCATTGATAAGTAAAATCAGCAATTGTTGTTACGTCTAAAACGCCTGCGTTTATAATTTTTGTAAAAGTTGGATTGTTACTACAAACTAGTTCGTTACCAAACAATTCAATCTTTGGAACTGGATTTACTACAAATGGTAAAATGGCTGTAGCTTTACATGTGGTATTTAACGGATTTAAAATTTCTACAGTTACATTTTGAGTTGCTGTATTAAATGGATTTGATAATGGACTTGGTAAAGGATTATTATTTGCATCATAATAATTCACAATTAAACCCATTCCTGCTTGATTTCCTAACAATGTAGATTGAAAATTTGATGTATTAAAAGGATAACTTCCATTTTGTTGATTTGGAAATGGTTCGTCATCGCAAGCGGTTGTTGTTAGTGTATTTATTCCGAAAATTTCTGGTAAATCATCAACTGTAAATTGAATTGTTGTTGCATAACTGCATTGTTTCCCATAATTGTTTTTGATACTCACATTGATTGTTTGCGATGTAGTTGAAAACGAATTTGGAAATGGCGATTGTAAAACAGATCCGTTTTGGCTTGTATAGGTTACAATTACATTTGTTAATCCGTTTAATAAATTAGTTTGCAAATTTGTTGTATCAAATGTGTAAATTCCATCTTGATTGTCATCGCAATGCTTTATAACTTGAGGTTGAATTATAGGAATTCGTTCTACAACCAATTTAATATGTTTGCCTAAACCCAAACAGTCATTGTTAAGTTGACTATCAACTCGTACATAAATATCTTGCAAATTGGGTGAAGTTGTATTTGTAAAATTGGTTGTATTTGTTATTGCGTTGGTTTCTGCCAAAGCATCGGTTAAATTTTTATAATAAGAAATTGTTAGCAATTGTCCAGTTGGATATAAATTTTGAATTTGTAAAGTGGCATCGCTAAAATCAAATGTTGCAATTCCGTCAGTATTAGAACCAGAAATTAAATCATCACATTCTGTTTTTATAATTTGAAAACTTGATGGAATTAAAGTGGTAGAAACTATAAGATTAATTTGTGCTGTTTTGTAACAACCGTTACTGTTTTCTACTCGCACAAAAACTATATCATTACTAACGATTTGATTGGTGTATGCAGTGAAATTTGCAATGGCATTATCATTGTCATCAGCATCAGCTTGAGATTCGTGAAACGTTATAGTCAAACCAGCAGCATTGGAAACTAATAAAGGTATGGTTTCATTTAAATTAAAATTACTGAAACCGTCTATGTTGTCGTCGCATTGTTTTAGGGTTAACAAGTTAGTAATTAAAGTAGGTTTTGGAAATATGGTTATTTGTTTAGAATTTGACCCAGTACCATTTACAGTATTCACAACTACAGAAACATCATAAACACCTGGAATAGCATAATTGTGATTTGGACTAATATCTGTTGAAGTTGTGCCATCACCAAAACTCCAAGATGCGCTTAAAACAGTTTGACTGGTATTAAAATTAAAAGTAGTAATTTGATTTACACAAGCATCAACCAATTGAATTGATGGAACAATATATAAAAATGAAGATACAAAAGGAGGTAATCCTAATTGGCAAATCCTTCCTGCTAAATCAACCGCATCAACAACTACATCGCAATTTGTACCTACTAAATTTGGATTGTTAATTACACCTAGTTTGTCTTTAAAAGCTTCTGCAAAATAAATTTTCCCATTTGGAGCAAGTTGAAGCGCTAATACATCTATTGTAGTACTACTAAATACTACTTGAGCTGATGCCAAAATAGTACTAGAATTTAAATCATACTGAACTATTTCAATTGGTGCAGGATCAAAGTTTACTTTAGAAATATAAAGTTTTTTACTGTCTGATGAAAACTCAGCTCCGTAATTAAATCCGGTATTAAATGCAAAAGTGTTTAAAATTAATGGATTTGAAACAACACCAGTATTAGCGTCGAAATCTAATAATTCGGCATCAATTGCCGAATTACAAATAGCAATTTTACTTCCATCAGGAGAAATTTTCATATAACCAAATGTCAAATCAGTTGATCCTGTGGTTACAGCACCAACATTTGAAATTATTGGAGTAGCACTTAATCCAGCAGAAGTTAACGAATAACTGTAAAAAGAATTGTTATTCCAACCATGAGTTACAATCCAAAAGTCTAAAATATTAGTTTTTTTTACTATGGCAATTTTCTCGTTAGATGGTGTGTAGATTAAAACATTTTTCTCATTAGTTATTCCACCAAGTCCACTATCTAAAGACATATCTACTATGGAATATCTAAAACCATTATTTCCAGCAAAAGAATCTAGAGTAAAAATATAAAACAATGTGGTTGAACCTGGTTTGGGTACAATAGTTGCAGATTGTGTACTTGAAAAATCGCCCAATAATCCCACTCCATTCAGCATTATTTGGTGGTTTTTATTGTATACGGTTGTTCCGTCTGTGTAAAATAAAAGATTACCACCACTATCAGCTAATGTAGCACAACCTTCATAAGTATTTAATTGACCATCTGTTAAAGTGGTTACACTTCCATCAGAATTAAATTTAACTCCAGCATTACCCCCAAAATACCAAACGCTAGCTTCTCCTTGTGCATGAGAAGAAAACATTGAAATAAAAAGAAAAAAAATTAAAACCTTAAATTTCATTTTTTAATGTTAAGAAAATTTAAATATTTATTTATCTGGTTAAAATGGCACCTTTTACTTGTTCGTAAGTACTAAAATAACCATAAGATTTTTGTTGATCATACTCAATTTTCATTGTATTGGCTGTAAGTGAAGTAATTTTTGCATCTGTAAAAACACCGTTAGCATTTTTTATAAGAATTCCTTCAATAAAATATCCATCAGAATCTATAGAATTACCAATTGAAGAACAATTTGGTGAATAATGTTCTTCTGTAATGTCATATTGCAACGTAATTTTAAAAAAATCTCTTTTGGTTGTGCATAAACCTTGATAAGAGACAACATTGCCGTTAGCTTGTATAATAGAACTTAAATCCCAGTTTCCTGCCATGTTTTGATAGTTTACTGCTAACTCTTTAGGAGTATCATCATCATTTTTACTACATCCTAAAAATGTTAATGTAACTACTAATGCTAAAAATGTTTTTTTTATTGTTTTCATAATTTAATTTTTAATTGTTATTATTTAATTTGATAAAACCGTTTCCGTTGTTACCGTTTGTAATTGTTTGGTTAGTTACTAAATTCCATTCAATATTAGAGTATTTGTTTTTAAAATAACTCAAGTTATTATTAAGTTCATTGGTAATTTCAATGTACGGATTAATAGTGCTTTTTACATTTACTATAATGTTGCCAATATAAGTAATTTTTGCTTTTTCAACAACAAATGGTAAACTAAAATTAACAGGGTTTTTAAATTCGTTGGTTACCAAACCACCATTCCAAAAAAACCAAAAACCATCAAAATTATACTTCCCAGGTTTTTGTTCTAACACAAAAGGATAGGTTTTACTATCATTTAATTCACCATTAAACCTACCATTAATTTGGTTTACATTAACTGTAAAATAAGTTGAATTGTTTTTAGCTTCTTCAACATTCTCGTTTTCATACGTTAAATGAAACCTGTATTTATCATAAGGCGATTTCTTTTTAGGATGCACAAATGTTACTGTACCAATTACTAAACCATTTTCACTTTTATTGTTAAAACTTGTTTCTGTAGTAACTTTAGATTGTTTTATTGGCGCGCAACTTGCTAACACCAGTATTGTAATTAATAAAATGATTTTTTTCATAGTTTTTTGTTTTACAATTAATCTTTTAGACTTTAGAACGCTACTTTCTAATCATTACCATTTTTGTAATCATTTATATTCTTTTTAGTTTGTTTTACTCCGAAGTCAGGAGACTTCGGAGAGCTTGTTTGATATTGTCAAGAAACATATGAGAGCTTAAATAAGCGATTTAAAAAATTTAATATTTCATCTAAAAAAAACAAAACAAATAAATTTATATACAAATGAGATAATATATTTATTAAAACTGATTTTGTTTTATAAAAACTATATGACAATAATATAGATAATAAAAATGCATAAAGTATACCAGTATTTGAAAAAAAGTGCACTAACGCAAAACATATAGAAACATTTATAATAGATTTAAATTTATTTTTATGTTCAAGTAAATTTTCTAAAATATATTTTCTAAATAAAATTTCTTCAAAAAAACTAAACAAAACAATTAAAATTATGTTATGAATATTTGTTTGAATATTTGTTTTTAAAGAATAGTCTTCAAAAATATTACCAAAAATTAAATTATAACAAACAACTATTGTTGTCATTATTAATATTGACATTACAAAGTAAATTAAATTAAATTTAAATAATTTAATCTCTTCATTAAATGATAAATTAGTGATTGTTTTAAAAGAAAACACAAATAAAAACAACATTACAAAAAAGGAATTAAATTTAAATTCCATGTCAATGTAAATGAATATTAAATAACCAATTGTGAATATAAATAATTTTTTATACATAATATCAATTAATAAAATCTATACATTAATCTATCATAAATACTAGAATGCTGCTTTATGCTTTGCTGATTATTAAACATAGTTGGTGTTTGATATTCAAAAGGTTTGGAAAATATATGCCAAATTAATTTCTCCTTAGCTTCAATAATTCGATTTTGTCTGTCATTTGTATCATTTTCTCCAAGCGAAGTAGTACTTAAAAGTTGTCCAGCACCCTTACCAATTAGTTTTATTAAAATTTTACCGAAAACAAAATTTCTTGCTTTTCCAACCGCTTTGTCAACATTTCCTCCATATTTAGAACTTTTTGCTTCATAATCCAAAAATTTTACTCCTAAATGTGTCAGTTCAAAGGGATTTTTATCTAAAAAATTCTTAACTTCTTTCCAATCATATCCATGTTCCCTTGCAATTCTTTGAGCTAGATCTTTATTTGGATCTTCTTTTTGTTCCTGATTACTATGCTTCATAGCATGATTTAATCCACTAACAACCAATCCAGTAACAGCACCTTTCCAAAAGTTACCACCAGTTAAATAGGCACCAGCACCACCCATAACTGCCCCAAAAATAATCATTCCTGTATCAGTAGTTGCGCCACAACCACCTAAACCGTGCCATCCACCATTATCTTGGCCAACACCTTGAAATAAACTAGACGCCATACTACTTAATGCGCCACTTGCTGCGCCTGCCCAAAAACCACCACCTTGAATACCACTTACTAATCCTTGAAAAGTACCATGTGCTAATGCGGAGTAAGTTGCCTTGAGCGCAAAAGTGGTTACACCATTTAATGCTTCACCAATACCAAAGGTTACAGCTCCACTAACAGCACCAATAAAAGTTGCCATTAATGCTCCTTTTAATGTAATTGGTGTGCCATTAACTAAATTCATAGTTAAGTATGACGCTAGTGCTATACCAGCACCAATTAATATCGCAGAAACTAGTTCTTCACCATTTTTATCGGTATATTTTAATGGGTTGTTCCAGCAATAGCCATAACGATTAAAACTTTGGGTATTGTATGGATCTTGTACAAAATTGTCTGGTTGTAAAAAACGGTGTAATTTAGGATCGTACAATCTACCATTCATGTGCACTAAACCTACACTTTCTAAATGCTGATGTCCTGTATAACCTCTATCAAAGAACGTTAGTTTGGTTAAATTAGTGTTTGCACCATTTTGTATTTTAACAATTTCTCCCCAAGGATTGTACAATCTTTTTTCAACTACACCACCAGTAGCATTGGTAATTGCCATGATGCTTCCTTGGTAATCACGGTGCAGGTAAAAATAATTTTGTGTAACACCATCACTTTTTATTACTGTAGATGCCGAATAAGCATCGCCACCAATATAGGTTATTATCTCTACACTTGATGGTGTTAAAGTATTTCCTGTAACAAAGGTAGCTTTAATTTCCATACTACCATCAGCACTGAAATATTTTCTAAAAGGTCTGTTTAATTTATTAGCATCATTGTTTCCATAATACATTATGCAGCGTTGTTGCATGGCATTGTAACCAAAACTTATTCTTTCTACGCCTTGCTCTATAATTTCAATTGGAGCTTTAAATGCGTTATAAGTTATGTTTTGTAATGGTCTTGCTGTGTAATAAGCATTAGCCGCTGGTGTTGTAATTACAGAAGAGTTTTGATAGGGTTTATTAGCAATTGTATAATTGTATTGACCTAGAGAATTTTGCGTGATTCTACCTCTATTATCATAGTTTTGATTTTCTATAGTAACATTTTCAATTTTTAAATTATCAATATTAAATGTAGTGTTGGGAGGTAACAAACCACCACCGGTTGATGCTTCTGGACTGCTTTCATCTATTTTAAAACGTAAGGTTAATTTTGGATTAGGCAGAAAATCACTTACAGTATAGGTTGCATCTAAAATACCATTATTTACTGTCCCAAAAGGAATTTCAGAAAATGAATTAGCATTTAAAGGATCACTTTCTACCATCACTACATTTACAATAACTCCTGTTGTACCAATTTTATTGGTTACATCAGCTTTTACTCTTAATTTATTACCTGTGGTTAAATTTAGTGTTAAAGGTTTGTTAGCAGATACAAAAGTATTTTTTAAATTTACTTTTAATGTGCCAGTTACATTAGTTACAGAACCCAAAGTAGATGTTCCGCTAAAAGTAAAACCTTCTGTAGTTGTATTGAAAGGTAATGTAAGAATATTTAATCCGTTACCACTCCAGTTAGTTAGTCTGTCTTGAGTGTCATAAGTAAATATCTCGTTTTGATCAAACATACTATTATATCGAGTAGTTAAATTTGCCAAAATTGGTTCAAAAACATTATTTAATGTCATTACATTTGTAGTTCCAAGTAAATGTTTGTTTTGAGTATTGTATCCATAAGCATCATATAAATTGGTTATCCCAATTCCATTTCCAAGCGTTGCACTTGTTAATTGTCCTCTATGGTTTACCGTATTGGCTTGCCATTTAACACTTGTGCCATCTAATAATTGCCATTCAACTCCATTTTTATAAGTATGTGTTATGGTTTTAGAACTTGTTTTACTATGAGAAACTGCTGTAGAAATTTCATTAGCTACTCTACCAAAAGCGTCAAATGTTAACTGTTTAGTAAAGGTTGCGAAAGCTGTTGTTGAACCAACAGGATAAAGATTTTCAATTGTTTTATTTAGTTGTTTAGTTGTTACATCATAACTATAAGCATAATTACCATTTCCATCATTTGGATTTACTACGGCAATATTAGTTAACCATTTATTAGTAGCATCATAACTGTATGTACTTGTAATTGATGTACCATCGCCAATTATGGCTTTCGTAAGCAATTTACCAACAGGATTTAAAGTGTAAGTTGTTGTGCCTTTGGGTGTAGTTTCTGTTCTTACTTCACCATAAGCATTATAGGTAGTTGTATAAGTTCCAGCAGAACTGTCAACTAATTGTGTTTTTCTGCCCCAATTATCATAAAGAACTGAAACTTTAATTCCTTCATAATCAGATTCTACTAAATTATTATTGGCATCAAATTTATATAATATTGTTCCACCAGGAAAATCTGTAGCCGAATACACTTGACCATTGGCATTCATGGTCTTAGATTTAGACATTACACCATCGTTAGCAGTAATAGTTAAACCAGAATATATAGTGTTAATGATTTTTCCTGTAGGTTGCGTTGTTTTAATTGGTCGATTATAATCATCATATTCATAAACGGTCCATAAACTAGGAGTAGCAGTTGATAAATAAGGATCACTATCTTTAAGTTTTCTACCTAAATAATCATACTCAGTACTTGTGTAAATCCAATTTGCATTTAAATCTATTCCTCCTTTACGTACTTGTCTCGCTAAGGCGTCACTTTCAACCATACTGCTACTGCCATCATCACCAACTTGTAAAGTTTTAAAAATTCCACCATTTCTTGTGTAAGTATAGTTGATACTTTTGCCTAAAAAGTCAGTTACTTTAGTTTGTTTTCCCCAATTATCATAAATACTTGTAGTAACTTGTCCGTATGGATTTTGTTGTGTCAATACAGTACCATAAATTGCATGATATGTAAGGTTAGTGCTCACTAACAATTCTGCATCGGTAGTAGTTTTTACAAATCTATTAGTTGTATCATAGGTATAAGAAGTAGTTCTTGTAGATACAGCAGTTTCTGGAGTTGTTCCAATTGCACTTATAGCTTTATTTTGTAATAGTCCATTAGAAAAATAAGTAAATTGCTCAATTAAAGTTTCGGTAGAATTATTTGATTTTTTTTCAATTTTTGTTAGATTAGCATTTGTGTAAAAATACTTTTGGTTGGTTGATTTAGTATCAATTCCACCAGTTAAAGTATTTACATAAACTTTACTAGTTACAGTAACCTCATTTGGTCTGCCAATATAATAACTACTACCTAAACCAAGTGGATTATTATCGTATTTAGTTTCTGTTGTATTACTTCCGTGTAAAATAGTTCCTAATAAATTGTTGGTAGTAACATTAGTTGGTAAAAAATAATCTGTAGAATAGTTATTATAAATTGTTTGATTAACAATGTTAGTTAAATTATCAGTTGTTGTTTTATTATTTAAGAGGATAGTATACCTCTTTGTAATTGGGTCAACATTTTCTGTGTAATTGTTTTCCGTTTTATTTAATATATTGGTATAAGTTGTTCCAAAATTTACAGTATCACTACCGTTTAATAATAGTGAAAAACTTTTAGAAACTGCACCTCTTTGATATGCATTATTTTCAGTTACATTCCAATTTTTTTTATCATTATTGTTTCTAAACCAGCTTGATCTTGCTGTCTTTTTAAATCCTACAATGCCTAATCCACTAAGATTAACTGCTAATCCGTGATATTTAAAATCTTGATATTTATCAATCCCCAATGAGGTATTTTTAAGTTGTTTTACTAATTTATTAGTTGGTATTTGTTTTAATTCAATTAAAGGATATTGTAAATTTTCTGTAGAAGAATAAAAATCATCTAAATATCCTAATCCATTTGTACCATCGGCAGGAACTAACGATTTAAAAGTAATTTCGTCAATAATAGAGCCATTAGATTGTGTTACTTTGAATAGTAAATTATCCTCAGAAAAGTCTTTTTTAAAATCAATATAAGTTACTGTTTTTTGAAAAGATCCTCCTCCATGAAAACGAATCATAAGTAATTCACTGTCCAAACCTTTAAATTTAAAATTGCTTGCCAAAGGAATTGGCATTGAATTATCATCGCTAGAATGGTCTTGTGAACTGTGATATATATTAAATTGGTTGTTAAATCCAATGTTGTTAATATAAGCATCAAATCTCCATGAAGAATCCACATTTTTAGGATCAAAAAATTCATTTGGTTGCCATAAACTTGTTCTTATTTTTACTAAGTCAGATTTTCCATCTTTATTAATATCCATTGCATAATAAGAAAATCTGTTTGTTGGTAAACCATCAAAAGGTTGATTAACATACTCTGTAATTGTTAATGAGTTCTTTGTAAAAAATTCACCACCATTAGGATTTGGATTGCTATAATAAATATGCCATAAATCTATATTTGGACACACTGTATTTATAAACGGATTCGAAATTGGCACACAATTACCATCTGTTTCTGGCAACATAATATCAATTTTACCATCTCCATTATAATCTCCAAATAAAATTTGTTTTGAAGCTAAATAACTATCTAATATTCCTTGTCCTATTATTTCAATTTCAGCCCATGGCGCTACATTTAATTGTTTAAAACTAATAATTTTATAATTTTTATTAGGTTCAATCATTAATATGTCTGCTTTACCATCAGAATTAAAGTCCATAACAAAACGTTGTCCATTTTGTAAAAATTGAATATTAGCAGCAGTTAAAGCAAAATTTCCAGAAGTATTATCCAAAGTTGGACTAGATGGATTTAAATCTACAATTCTAGCTTCTTTTATTGTTGGCGATAATTGATATTGCCATGAACAAGAATTGTCAATTGGTAAAAGAAGATTTTGACTAGTATTTTTATTAATTGGATCAGTAATTACAGGATTTGGTCTGTAAATAGTTGCCTCATCATAATTTAAAATTAAAACTTCTGAAACACTATCACCATTAAAATCACCTTCAATATATTTATTACTTCTTTTTATGTATGTTGGGCTTGTACAATGTGTATTTGGATTTGGTATTGGCTCTCCGTTTGCATCATAAAGATCAGGAACACACTCATCATAACAATAACCTGTATTATCGATAGGTATGGTTTTGGTATAACTTAATTGAACACCACTACTTTCAAGATTATAGATTTTAAAATCTATACTATTAATATTTTCATCTGCTTTAACAACAGATTGTTTTTGGTTCATTTTATTATTAGTAACAGTTGTTGCGGCAAATAATAATCTTTTAACATTATAATTCCATGTGTAAGGAAATGTAAAAGTTGATCCACCACCGCTAAATAATTTTGTATATAACCTGCTTCCAGATATAAAATCCAATCTACCATCTCCATCAAAATCACCTGACATGTCTGGACTTGTTGATATATCAAATGAATCTGTATATATTGTTGGATTTTCTGATACAATATCAAATGTCGTTTTATATTCAAATAAAATAGGGTTTGCAGCTTCTAAAGAACCATTAAATTCTTGTAATTGAGTTACTCTTTGGTATCCATAATTATCTGAAACATGTGTTAATTGATATTTTTTAAACAACAGGTTATTAGTGTATACTTCAATCTTATCTAGTATTTCGACTTTTTCAAGAGAAAGTCCTTTCAGAAAAGCGGTTTCTTTTCTTGTAGCTAATTTATAAGTAAAAGCAATTTTATTTAATGAAGTTGGATTTGTTATTACATTTGAGCTAAATCGAATTTCACTAATGCATATACTTTTATTGTATGGTTTTATGTAGTGATAAGTAAAGAAATTTGAATTAGCATCTTCGAATCTAACAATATAATATGAAGAAGTATCTGTTCCATCTAAACCTCCATAATTTCCATACCAAGATCTAGAACCATCAGGTGATGTTACAATAAAATATATTGAACTACCAGTACCTTTCAGTTCAATTTTTGTATTACTTTGAACTTCGGTTTCATAAGTAGAACCATCAGCCCAATAAGTTCCTGTTTTTAACAGTAATCTTTGTCCATCAAGTGAAAGTTTATCATCAGCATCAAAATCTACTCCATCTCTATAACCATCAATATCTTGTCTTGTAGACATTCTAGTTATACTTGAAATAGTATTAATATTCCATCCTTGTCCAGCGATACCTCCGTTTAAACCACTATTATAAACTAAATTTATTATTGGACCAACGTCTTTTATACTCGGTGGCATAGCAATAGGTAAAGTAAAACTAGCTTGACCAGAATTTGATATTTCTAATTTACCTTGTGTGTCGTGAAAATTTTGTGCGAATAATGCATTTGTAATAAATGCTACGAATAGTATTAGTCTTAATTTCATATATTTATTATTTTATTATTTTAATTGTTTTTTCTTCACCATTGCTATATACTAATTCAAGAATGTAAACCCCAACAGGATATTCTTGAAAAATTATATTTTGACTATTTGATTCATTTTCTATTACAAAAGATTTTAATAACGAACCATTTAAATTGTATAATTTAATTGAATTTAAAATTATCTCATCTTGTTTATTCCAAGTTAAAAATAATTCTTCTTTAACTGGATTAGGATAATAACTAAAATTGTCATCTGGTATAAATTTTAATAGATCTGAATCATTAATTTGCGAAACATCTTTTAGATTATTTGAATTTTTAGCAGCACAACTATAACAATAGCTTCTTGTAATTTGATTTCCAGCTGAATCATAACTAAAACTTATTTTATTTTGTTGACCTTGAGATAAAAAACAAGAAATTAATAATAAAATGATAAGTAGTTTTTTCATAATTTGATTTTTAAATTAATATAATTGGTTTATTTTATTTCATTTTTAAACTGTTCTAGCTTTACTGGTTCAAACAGTTTAAGCATAACAAACTGTTACTAATAATAATGTTAAAAAGTGATAAATAATTCTCATAATTAATAGATTTTAATGGTTACTGACTAAATAAAAGTTAAATGTAAGAAAATAAAACTTTAATAAACAAACATTTATTGACTTTTTTGTAGTTTTTATTTTACTTAAACAAAACTAA
>JAYVKR010000379.1:0-2849 GCA_043768185.1 Flavobacterium sp. | reverse complement strand
CTTGTCGAAGTGCTTTTTTATAAAATTAAAAATTTGCTATATGAAAACAATTAAAATTTTACCATTCCTCCTACTCTTCGTTTTTGCTTCGTGCAGTTCCATAAGAGTAAATCAAGATTATGACAAAACTGTCGATTTTAGTCAGTTTAAAACCTATGCTTACCAAAAAAGTGGTATCGACAAAGTTGAAATTTCCGATTTAGACAAAAAACGAATTCTAAAAGCCATCGATCAACAAATGACTTTAAAAGGATTTACCAAGAGTGAAACTCCAGATTTATTAGTAAATATTTTTACTAAAGAAAGAGAGCAAGTAGATGTAAACCAATTCAATGCAGGTTTTGGATACGGTTGGGGTTTTGGTTGGAATCCATTTATGTTTGGCGGAAATTCCTCTGTAAATCGTTACACAGAAGGCACATTGTTTATTGATTTAATCGATGCCAAGAAAAAAGAATTAATTTGGCAAGGCGAAGGCGAAGGAACTTTGACTAAAAATGTCGATAAAAAAGATGCTGTAATTATGGAATTTGTGAGCAAAATTTTGGCGCAATATCCACCAGTTAAAAAGTAGGCAGTTTAATCTGAACTTGTTTCAGATTCTTTAGATTTTACCAACTTTTTCATTTTGATATTTAAGAATTTAATACAACCGTAATCTTGTTTTAGAACTTGATTACGGTTTTTATGGTTATGAACTTATCTTGTTTTTTGTATGTTTGTAACAAGAACAATGTTAGTATTACCGCTATGGCAAAAAAGATAAATGATATAGAAATTATAAATACAAATTTACTTGATGAGTTATCACAACTAATAGAACAAAGCAAACAGCAAGTTGCCGCTCAAGTAAATAGTGCGCTTACCTTATTATTTTGGCAAGTTGGCAATACAATTAATCAAAATATTTTCAAAAATAAACGTGCAGAATATGGAAAACAAATTGTGCCAAAAGTATCGACACAATTAGAAAATAAATATGGAAGAAATTTTGAAATAAAAAATCTTCGAAGAATGATGCGGTTTGCCGAGCAATTTAATGACTTTCAAATTGTCGTGACATTGTCACCACAATTGAATTATTTTTTCAATCCATTTGTTCAGCAATCATTAAAAATAATTAAAAGCATATAATTTGTTCACAAATTTGTGAACAATAAATAATTTATATATCTTTGCAAAACCAATTATGGAGATAAAATTTCAAAAAGAGTATTTATCAGATCTTTATCAAGGAATTGTAAATCCTTATAAAGAATATAAATCTAATCCGCAATTGGTCAAACAATAAGTAAAAACAATCAATACTTTAAAAGGTATAACCACTATTGAACAGTTGTATCAAATTAAAAGTTTACACTACGAAAAGAAAATTGGAAATCTCAATGGTGTAAGTGCAGTTTATGTAAACAAACAATACCGAATTCTTTTTAATGAAATGGCTACTAATCCAGAGGATTTAAAAATTGATGTACTAGAAATTCAAGATTTAAGTAAACATTACGAAAACTAACCAAAAAAAATGATGACTACAAACAACCTAGTTCCAGCATATGCAACTCATCCAGGCATACTACTTGCCGACGAAATTGAAGCAAATGATTATTCTCAAATTGATTTTGCTAAACTCATAGATTTAAAGCGAAGCCAGTTAAACGAAATTATAAAAGGTAAAAGAAATATCAACGCAGATTTGGCATTGTTACTAGAAAAAGCATTAGGAATTGATGCCGATTTTTGGATGGAAGTTCAAAAAAATTATGAATTAGATAAAGCACGAATTGAAGCAAAAAACAAAGAACAACTAGAAGCAATAGAAATTTGGAATGTTGCAAAGGCATTCATTCCTGTTTCTTTTTACAAAAAAGAACAAATAATTTCTGGAAATCCTTTACTTGATATTCATAAAATCAAAGAAATTTATGGTGTCTCAAATTTAGACCAACTAGCAACAATGAGTGTGCAACATAATTATGCAAGATTTAAAAAATCTACTAAATTAAAAACCGACGTTATCAATATTATGGGTTGGGTAAAATTGGTTCAATATAAAGCATCAACTATAACTGTTGTTCCTTTTGATAATGAAAACAAAGAATTACTAACTAAAAAATTAAGAATTGTATTTCTAGAGAATAAAAATGTATTAACTAAAGTTCAAAATATTTTACAAGAAAACGGCATAAAATTGGTTTACCAAACCAAAGGAGAAAAAACACCAGTAGATGGCGTTTCATTTTGGAGCAACGGAAATCCTGCTATTGGAATGACTTTACGCCACAGCAGAATAGACAATTTTGCATTTACACTATTTCACGAATTGGGACATATTTACGAACACCTAATTAATAACAACCAAGCAGAGTTTATTGATTTAGATTTTAAAAATGAAGCCGACGAATACCGTAATTCAACAGAAGAAAAACAAGCCAATTATTTTGCACAAAACGGCTTAATAAAAGAAGAAGATTGGAACCAATTTAAAAAGAATTTAACAGTAAACAATAACGATGATGCGATTATTGCATTTGCAAAGAAAATCGAAATAAACCCTAGCATTGTTAGAGGAAGAGTTTGTTTTACACTAAATAATTTTAGAACTTTTACTGCGATTAGTAATGATATAAATTAAGTAATTGTTTTATGAATTTTTCATTATCTTATCCTGCAAGGTTTTTTAATTTTGCAGGATTTATTTTTATAAAAAAACAGCAAATTACGGTTTTCCGTAAAATGTATTGATTTATTGGTTTAGATTTGTGGGATATTGTTGATAAGTAAAATTGAATTATATATCATATATTTGTTTAACTATAAAAAAATTAATTGTTCCAATGACTAAAATACCT
>JAYVKR010000378.1:0-8893 GCA_043768185.1 Flavobacterium sp. | reverse complement strand
TTCTTACCTAAAAATAAAAAAAATTAAGTTATTAGTTTAATAGTGTTTTTTAAGTTTTCAATTGAAAAGGGTTGTAAACTTTTTTCAGAATTATTTTGTAATTTTAACCATAATTGTTTATCCGTATACAAATTTATTATTGCTGATGCAAAATCATCATTAGTATCTTTTATTATTACATTTTCTCCATTAATAAGTTTCATTCCTTCTGCACCAATTGAGGTTGTAATTACCGGTAAATAATATTCAAATGCTTGCCCAATTTTTCCTTTAACTCCAGCTCCAAACCTAAGAGGTGCAATCATTATTTTATTAGAAATAAATAAATCTTCAATGTCAGGAACATATCCTTTAAAAATAATATTTGGATGTGAAATGGTTTTTATTTTTTCATTAACATTACCAATTACATTCACTTTAATATCTGGTAATTTTTTCCATACTATTGGCATAATATCATTATAAAGATAATTTAATGCATCAATATTTGGAGTATGAGTAGAACCAATAAATAATAAATCATTTCTATTCTCAAAAGGTAAAGTTTTATTTTTATCTATTTTTGGATAATGAATATTAGAAATTGTTACAAGTTTATTTGAATTTACATAACCTTTCATTATTTCACATTCTACCTCTGAAATTGCCACAATATAATCTACTTTCTGAGCAAGTTTAGTTTCAATGTCAAAATATTTTTTAAATTTTTTTCTTAGTGAAATTCTTGTTGGTTCTAGTTCTATTGCGCGTTGATATCTTAAAAAATGAATATCTACCATGTCAAAAATAGATTTTGCATTAGGAATAATATTTGAAATTTTATTAAAATTATCTTTTAACGTATTAGGACTGTAAAACCAAACATATTCAACGTTAGAAAGTGATTTTATAAATTCGAAATAATTTTTAAATTGATTAGTTTCTACATAAACAATAATACCTAAATTAGAATAAAAATTTATGTATGTATTTGTTCGATAAGCATTTTCAGTACAAATAATACAATTGTAATTTTCATCTTTGTAAGCTAAAATAATCTCTTTTAATCTATTAGAACCAGAATCTTTATCGTGTGTTGGCATTGCACCATTAATAAAAATTATAGTTTTATTTTGTGGATTGTAAGTAATAAAATTTGGAATACTTTGGTCGGATTGATTTTTTATCACCGATTTTTTTTCGAGATATAATTTAATTTTCTTAAAAATACCCATAGTTATGTTTTAATTTTTTGCTTAGTTTTTAAAGACATAGAAAGTGGCGCACCAGCTAAAAGTACTTTCAATAAATACCAATATTTAGGTTTAAAAATAGTGCTAAAAATATAATTTATTCTCAAGTAATTTATTAAAAACCAAAAACTTAAATAGCCATAATGTTTTCTAATGATGTATAATAATGAAATTTTTAGTTCAGTTTTAATTGCAATATTTTGTGGCGTACTTGCTCCGTGATAATGAATGTATTTTGCATCTGGAATTAAGAAACACATTTTATTAATTTTTTCTAATCGTTTGCACAAATCAGTTTCTTCATAATACAAGAAAATATTGGTATCAAAACCACCAACTTCATTAAAATCTTTTGTTCTTACCAACATAAAACTACCTTGAACATAATTTACTTTTACAGGATTTAAATACTCAAGTTTTCTTTTTGGATATTTTGTAGGATTTAATTTTTCTAGAAAATCTCTACCAAATAATTCTTTTGTAATTGAATCAAAATGATCAAATGCAACCATTCTTTTTCCTGTTTCAGAATAGGATTGACCACCAACAACTGCAATACTTGTTTCTTCTTCAATTGCAGTTTTTAAAACTGAAAGACAATCGTTTAAAAACAAAGTATCATTATTTACAAATGCCACATAGTTAGCATTACAATGTTGATAACCAAGCATGTTTCCAGCACCAAAACCTGTATTTATTTTACTTTTAACAAGTTGTAAATTTTTAAAGTTTATTTTGGATATTGAATTTTTTAAATTTTCAAAATCAATAGTTTCTGAACAATTATCAACAACAATAATTTGATAATTAAGTGTTTCACAAGTTTTTTCAATTATACTTTCAATACATTCAATTGTAAGTTTACTTGAATTATAATTAATAATAATTACAGCAATATCAAACATATTTATTGTTTTATAATTAGTCAATTTTTCTATACTTCATCCACAGTTGCAAGTATCTTTTAAAAACCGAAAATGAATGTATATAAGCTAGAATCAAACCTTCTTTACCGTCTAAAATTCCTAATCTAAAAAAAAATTGCCATATAAAACGGTACATTGGTCTAATAAAAAAGTGATAACTATTGGGTTTAACTTTTTGCAAGTATAAGTTTTCTGCTTGCAACTTGCTATATAAATTAAGCTTGTCATTATAATTATCAAAATTTTTATAACTATAATGATTTACTCTATTTTTTAAAACACACACTTTACCAGATGCTTTTACTTGCTCGTGTACTAGATTTCCGTTGTATTTACAATAATTTTTATTAAAAAGTCGAATTGCTTTATCATTTTGCCAACCACCAAATTTTATATTTTTACCCATAAAAAAAAAGTTTCTTTTTACAAAAAAAGCTACTTTATCATTAGATCTAGAAACGGTGTCTTTAATTTCTAGTTCTAGTTTTTTGGTAATAATTTCATCTAAATCAAAAAATATAATCCAATCATTTTTGGCTTGTTTTATAGCAAAATTTCGTTGATTTGAAAAATCATCAAATTTTCTTTGAATTACCTTAACACCCATTTTCTCTGCTATAACTACCGTATTATCTGTACTTTGTGAATCAATAAATATAATTTCATCTGCAAAAGCCAAGCTTTCTACATATCTTTTTATATTTTCTTCTTCATTAAGAGTTATGGCCAATGCCGAAATTTTAGGTATCAAATTTTTTTAATATTTTGTTGAATATACTTGCAAAAGTAATAAATTTACACAAGATTAAGAATTATTGTGATAGGTATTGTTACTATTTTAAGTTTATATTACATTATTAAAATGTTATGAGTTATATACTATTTTTTATTTTTTTATTGGTTTTATTTATAATTATGTATAGATTTCCTTTTACGAAATCGCTTCCAGTTTTAATGTATCATTCTATATCTTTAACAAATAGTAGTGATTTAACTGTCTTACAATCAGAACTTGAAAAGCAATTAAACTATTTAAAAAACAATAATTATGAAACTATTTTTTATGATGAAATTGATACTTCTAAAAAACAAATTCTCATTACTTTTGATGATGGATTTGTTAATAATAAAGACTATTTAATACCTTTATTAATTAAATTTAATTTTAAAGCAACTATTTTTATACCTTTTAATTTTATTGGAAAAAAAGACGAATGGTGGACAAATTCTCAAAACATAATGACATTAAATGAATTAAAAAATCTAGATTCTAAATATATTCAATTGGGTTGGCATACTTATAACCATCAATCGTTTAAAATTCTTTCTATTGAAGAAATTAAAAACGATTTTGAAATGTCATATAATGTCATCAAAGATAATTCATTAAAAATTGCACCATTATTTGCATATCCATTTGGTAATTATCCAAAAAGTAAAAAAATACAAAATGAATTGTTTCAAATTTTTAAAGATTACGGTATTAAATATGCTTTTAGAATTGGAAATAAATTAAATAATTACCCTTTTAAAAATAATTATTTACTAAAAAGAATAGACATAAGAGGTAATGATTCTATTTTAAAATTTAGTTGGAAAATAAAGTTTGGAAGAGTTAAACCTTTTTAGTTGAGTTAATTAGTATTCTAAGTTTTACATAACGTGTAAAAACACCATAAGAGTTTATAGATGCCGAAATTAATCCTGGTATTCCATCTAAAAAACCTCTTTTAATTACATATTCGTGAAAAAATCTATAAAAGGGCTTAATAATGAAGTGAAATAAATTGGGAATTGTATTTTTTTCTTGTAATTCTCTTGCTTTAAACCAAGCTGTTTTATCAATTTTATTGATGTAATGATTAAATCCTCGATAAGTATAATGAAAAACTTTATTTTTTAAATCTCCACATTTTCCATCTAAAATTAGTTTTTCATGAGCTAAACCTTCATGTTTTACATAATTTTTATTCATTAATCTAATTATTTTATCATTTCCACTTGTGCCATATTTTAAAAAACGATTCATGAAAAATTGAGCATATTTAATTCTATAAGCAATACATTGTTCTTCATTAGAATTTAGTGTGTCAATTATTTCTGTTTGTAAATTTTCAGATAGTACTTCATCGGCATCAAGCATATAAACCCAATCGTGTTTTGCCTTAGATAATGCAAAGTTTTTTTGGGATGAGAAGTCTAGAAATTTATTAAAAAAAATATTATGAGTATATTTTTTAGCAATTTCTACAGTTTTATCAGTGCTATTAGAATCTACAATAATTATTTCATCTGCAAATAAAGCTGTTTTTAATGCTTGTTCTAGAATTTCTTCTTCATTATAGGTTAAAACAATTATCGATAATTTTACTTGGCGTTGCATCATATTGCAAAAATATTATTTATTTCTTAGTATTAAATATAAATTATTAATTTTGTGTTATGTATAAATATATTTCTATAATTGTTAGCACTTATAATTCTCCTAAATGGCTTGAAAATGTTTTAATTGGCTATAATTGTCAAAATTATCGTTTTTTTGAATTAATAATTGCAGATGATGGCTCATCTAAAGAAACTTTTGATTTAATAGAAAAATATAGATCAATTTGTTTTTTTACAATACAACATGTTTGGCATGAAGATGATGGTTTTAGAAAAACCGAGATTCTTAATAAAGCACTTTTAAAGGCCAATTATGAATATGTTATTTTTTCTGATGGCGATTGCATTCCTAGAATAGACTTTGTAGAAACTCATTTTAAAAACAGAGAATTAGGATATTTTTTATCTGGTGGATATCATAAATTATCTATGGATATTTCTAATAGTTTAACTCATAAAGACATTATTTCTGGTAAATGTTTCGATATAAAATCGTTAAAAGATAGAGGAATGAAAAATTCTTTCAAAAATAATAAATTAACCAACAGTAGCATTAATTCTTTTTTTCTTAATTCTATTACACCAACCAAACCTACGTGGAATGGACATAACGCATCGGGTTGGAAAAAAGATATTTTAAATGTTAACGGTTTTGATGAGCTTATGAAATATGGAGGAGAAGATTTAGAAATGGGAATTAGACTTAATAATAACGGAATTAATAGTAAACAAATTAGGTATAGCGCCATTTGTGTTCATCTTGATCATTCCAGAGGTTATGTAAACCAAAAAGATTTAGAATGCAATAAAAAAATTAAAGAAAACACTATTGCTAAGAAAGTTACTTGGACTAGATTTGGTATAGAAAAATAAATTATAAATTATTTTTTAAAAAAATATCCAATTCTGAGAGTATCATTTTTGGAGTTAATTTTAAATATAATTCTCTAGGATTTTTTTCAATTTCTCTATTTTTTTCATAGGTTAAATCAGCTATTGCATTGGGTATAAAATCTAATATATGAACAGATTTATGAAATTTTCCATCTTCAAAACTACTCCAATCATCTTTATTTATAAATGGTGAAAATATTGTAAAAGTAGGTTTATTTAATGCTTTGGCTATATGTACAGTTCCACCTTCATTTGAAACTAAAACGGCACATTGATTCATTACTACTACAAAATCTCTAATTGTTTCTGGATAAATATCTAATATTATGTTAGATTTATTTTTACACAAATCATATATTTTATTGGCTTCCTCTTTTTGATTTGGAGCATAATTAAACAGTAAATAACAATTAAAAGTTATGGCTATATAATCTATAATTTGCGAAATATATTCATAAGGCATCGATTTTTGAGGTTGACTTCCTAAAACGCCTAACATTATTATTTTTTTATCTTGATATTTTTCTGGAAATGTATATTTTTTTTCTTCATCAGTTAAAAAGATTTTAGGTTCATAAATAATCTCTTCAAAACTATCAATTTCTTGCATTAAATGTATTCTATCTTCTATTGCTTTACCACATTGAAGCGATTTTTTTTCTAAAATTTTAACAGGATTAGTGTAATAACCCAAGTTTCCAATTTTTTTTCTACTTTTATGTCCAACAGTTATTTTAGCTTTACCAAATTTACATAATATTCTACTTTGCAATTTAGAATAAGGGTCAAATATTATATCGTATTTTTCTGCTTGAACATTGTGAATTGTTCTAATTAATATTTTTATTTTTTTTAATTCTTTTTCGTTAATAGAAATTATTTTATCAATATTTGGGTTGTTACTTATTACTCCATGTGTATAATCATAGGCCATTAAATGTACAATACTATCTGGATATTTAAGTTTATAATTGTTAGCAATTACAGTACTTATCAATACATCTCCAATTCTTTTATTTTGTATTATTAATATTTTTTTCATCAATAAATTTATTTTAAATACTTTTAATTAAAACTTAATTTTAAGATATAACTAGGTTGTTCTTTTTTTAAAACATTAAAAATAAGAGTTTCTTCGTTATCGTTTTTTTTAATATTTATATTTTCATTTAACGATAGCTCTTTTACATAGTTCATTTCTAATGTTTTTATTAACCTTCTTTCCATTACATCATAAGAAACGTGGTCTAGACACCATTCTAAATATTTTACACTATTGGCATGATTTACAATATCTAAATCTGACAAAACAATTTTTTTAGTGGCAACTATAACATTACAATTAGTACTATCTATTCTAGAAAATCTATTTTCTGTAGCAAAATTATTTGAAAATTTTTCAAAATGTGCGTTTGGTAATTCTAAATTTTCTGGTTTTCTAGAATTGGTGTTAAAAACTACCCAAAAAGTTTCGCAACCTACAATTTTCTCTTCACCAAGATACATTTCTAAACAACGAATTGAACGAGAATTTTCTAAAGAATTTATCCAAGTTTTTACAGTAATTGTATCATTCCATTTAGGAAGTTTTGTTATTTCTACTCTCATTTTACTTAAAACCCAAGCTTGATTGTGTACTTGCATATCGCTAAAACTTATTCCGCCAAGTTCGGCATGTGTTCCTGCGGTAAGTTGTAAAATATTGCACAAATCGGTATATTTTAAATAGCCGTTTGGGTAACATTGTAAAAAATTAATTTTCCAATCTTGAGAATATATTGAGGTAAAGTTTTTATCTATTGGCATTTATACTAGTTTCAATTACATTTATAATAGTTTCTATATCAGCTTGATAATCAAACCAAATTACATTTTCTGTTCTTTTAAACCAAGTTAATTGTCGTTTAGAAAATCGTCTTGAATTTTTTTTAATTTCTTCAATGGCAAATTCTAATGAAATTTCCTTATCTAAATATTGAAACAATTCTCTGTAACCAACAGTTTGTAATGCATTTAAATTTTTATTCGGATACAATTTTTTTACTTCATCAATCAAACCGTCATTAATCATAGTGTTAACACGTTGGTTTATTCTATCATAAATAATTTCTCTATTTGCTTCAAGACCTATAATTATTGATGTAAAATTTCTTTTATTTTTTTCTTTATTTAAAAAACTTGAATATGATTTATTTGACGACAGGCAAACTTCTACAAATCGCATCATTCTATGAGGATTTACAAGTGTTTGCGGATTATTATTATATAGTAATTGATAATAATTACTGTCTAATTCTTTAAGTTTTTCTTGTAGATATTTTAAACCTAACTTTTGATAATTCTCTCTAACTTCTTCTCTAATTTGTAAATCAACTTCTGGAAAATTATCTAATCCTTTTAAAACTGCATCAACATATAAACCAGAACCACCAACTAGTATTTGAATATTATTTTGTAAAAATAGTTCTTCTAATTTTGAAATGGCTTCTTTTTCAAAATCGCCAACGGTATAATTTTCAACTATTGATTTATGTTGAATAAAATGATGATTTACCAATGTCAATTCTTCTTTGTTTGGAACTGCTGTACCAATTTTCATTTCTTTAAAAAATTGTCTGCTGTCGCAAGATATTATTTCGCAGTTAAAATGTTGCGCTAATGCAATGCTTAAGAAAGTTTTTCCTATTGCTGTTGGTCCGATTATGGTTATTAAATAATTCAAATAGTGTAATTTATGCGATTGTTGTAGCCCAGATAGAAATGAAAAGCATTTTATTGAAGAATTCTATTTTTTGTTGTGCTAAAAAAGCGACCAAAGAAGCTCTTTTTAGTGCTTACAAAAAAAGAATTATTGATAAAATCTTGAAATGTATAGCTGGAAATTGCTCTTTAAAAAATTAAAATTTTACAATTTTTAAATACTTACTTTTTCTTATAAAACTTTGAATAATATTTTTAGAATCTCTATTGTTTTCCATTTTAATTATGATGTTTTTTAAGATAGCAAGATTGTTAATTTGATAGTTTAAATCATAGAAACAATATCCTTTAAATATGCCATTTTCTATAAAAACTGCGCTTCGTTCGTTAACGTTTCGTCCTTTGTCAACAAGCAACATTGTGGCGTTTTCTATGGTGTTTTCGTTAATAAATTCGGTTACTTTTTCGTTGTAAATTGTGGTAGATTCTTTACCAATACAAGCGCCATTGCATTCTTTTATTTTATGTTGAAAACATTCGTTTTTACTATCTGATAATGTTGTAAATTTTTGACATAAATGGTAATGCGAAGTTATAATTTGTAGAAAATTTTTGGCTTCTGTTATGGATGAAAAAAGTGTTATTTCTTTTTTTCGACCATCAATTTTCTGAATATCTAAGGTAAAATATCCTTCTTTATTTGTGTTTTTATACAAACCAATATGAAAATTAGTTTTTTGTAACGCTTTGTTATAT
>JAYVKR010000377.1:0-3167 GCA_043768185.1 Flavobacterium sp. | reverse complement strand
TTTGCAAAGCTTTAGAAAAAATTATTTCTTCTTGAGTAATTAATTCGTCTGTTGGGATTAATAATGAACCTTTAAAAAAATTGGGCGTAATAATACCACTTTCTGTATAAATACAATTTTCAATTTTTTCATTTTCATTTTGGCTCATTAATTCTATAATTCCATCGGTACAATTACTAGAAACTATTGGTGTTTCTGTTGCAATTGCTTCAACAATTACATTTGGCGTGCCTTCATAATAGGAAGAAAGTGCTAAAATTTTTGCTCTTTTTAAATATTGATACGGATTAGATTTTCTTCCCAAAAAAACTACATTCTTTTCTATATCTAATTTATTTATTAAATCTTTTAGATAATTTGTAATTGTATTATCGCCATCACCGATTAATACTAATTTAATTTTATTGTCTATGTTTTCTAACAAACTGAATGCTTTAATTAAATGCCAAGGTGCTTTTTGGGCAGACATTCTTCCTAAAAAAAGAATTACATCATTTTTAAAAAGTTCAACTTCTGCTAAAGATTCTATTTCAATTAATGCCAATTTTTCTATTTCTGCCACATTATGTGGATTATAAATTACTTGTAATTTACTTTTAAATTTAAAACCACAATTTTCTATTAAATCAACTTTTATCGCCTCACTAATGCAAACTACTTTATTAAAAAAATAATAGCTGGTTTTAAATGCCAATTTAAAAATAGAGTTTAAGAAAGATTTACTTACAAATTCAACACTTTTCAATGCATGTATACTTGCAATTTTAAATTCTGATGTACAACTTAACGAACTAAAAACATTAGCCATATCGCCAAATGCAATAGAATGTGTAGTTTTATTTTGTTTTACAATTTTATGAATAAGATACGGAATTTTTAAATAAAACATTAAACGTTTAACAAACGACATTTCATAAAAATCTACTGTTGACAGTGCAATTTCATCGTTTCCAAAATGAATAATATCTGATGGTAATTGAATAATTTTAATAGCTTTTACGCTGTAACCTTGCTGTTTATAGTGTGTATAAAAATTTAGTGCCAAGCGTTCCATTCCGCCAACGCTTCCATAAGGCATTATTAAAAGAATGTTTTTCATTGTATTAATTCTTTAAATAAAGTATCCCATTGTGGCATTATATTTTCTGGTAAATAACGTTTTACATTTTCTTTAGCAGCGTTACCCATTGCAATTCTTTGGTTTTCATTTTCTATTAAAAATAATAATTTATCTGCAAAAGTAGTTGTATTTCCGTTTTCTACGAGAAAACCATCTTCGTTATTTTTTATAATTTCACTTGGACCACACGGACAATTAAATGAAACACAAGGAATACCACAAGCCATTGCTTCTATTAAAACCATTCCAAAACCTTCAAATCTTGATGAAAATGCGAATATTGACGATTCTAAAAATTTGCTCTCAATGTTCTTTACTGGTTGATAAAAGTGTACCGAAGTTTCAATATTTAAAGTACGCGCTTGATGTTTTAATTTATTATTTTTTTCAAAAGTTCCGTAAATGTTAAGTACCCATGAAGGATGCTTTTCATGAACAATTTGCCAAGAAGTTAATAATCTATCATATCCTTTTTGAATGCCTTGTTTACCAACTGCAATAACTTTTTTATTTAGTAAAGTTGAAGATTTTTCAGGGTAAAAAGATAATGGATTGGAGATTACAACTACATTTTTTCCTTTCCATTCGTTTAAATTATCATTGGTTAACACTATAAACTTATCAAAACTTTTTGCCAAGTAATTCATTGCAATAAACTTAACTTTAGAAGTTATTTGTTTAAAAACGGATGGATTTAAACCTAGCTCAATTATTTTAGAAACATGACGTTCATAAACAATTGGAATTTTTTTATTGATTATTTGTGGCAGAAAAAAAGCTTTTAATCCATCATCGCAAACTGATATTACATCTGGTTTTACTTTATAAATTGTATTTTGAATTCCTTTTATGTATGTTTTTAAATAGTGTATTGGATTTCCAGTAACTGAAATATCGTGAAGTATTATTTTTGTACTAAAATTATAAAATATAGAATCGTTATTATGATTTAAAACTAAAATATGAACTTCGTAATTTAGTTTATCTGCAAGATAACTGGCTTTAATTGATAAAACTCGCTCTAATCCTGCTGCGCCTTTTATTGCATTAGTTATGTAAAGTAGTTTCATTATTGCTTTTTTATAAAAATGGACAAATCGTATTACTTTTACACAATATAACCTGATTCATTTTCCAATTCATCTGACATTTGTTTTTTCTTAATACTAGTAATTCCGTACTGCATTAAATAACTTTTATCATAAATTTTGGCTGTTTTCATAATTTCTTTGTGCTTGTTCATTAGTTCATCTGTTTTCGTAATTGGTTTTGCTGGATTACCGCCAACAACTGTATTTGGTTCTACAGATTTTGTAACTACACTTCCAGCTGCAACAATTGAATTTTTACCAACTGTAACGCCAGGCATAATGATTGCTCTTGCTCCAATAAATGCGAAATCTTCTATTACTACTTTACCTATTTTAGTGTAATTTATGTACCTTTTTGTGCTTGCATCATGAGCTAACAAATAAACTTCTGGTGCAAGAGTAACATTATTTCCAATTTCTATTAACCAACAATGAGAATGATCTACCATTAAACCTGGATTAATATCGCAACCTGTACCTATTTTCATTCCTGCTTTTATATAATCTTGTAGCCAATATTCTTCGTTTAGGTATTTTCTAAATCTTGCTCTTATAAAATTTATTATTTTCATATTATATAATTTTACTTTAACAAATATATTTATTTAAAATTCGTTTTAACTAAATAATTTAAATTACAAACTGCATATTCTTAATGCAAATCCCTGTGTAAAAGGCAAAATATTAAATTCTTGCGAATGTATTCCAATAGCTTTTGTATCGCCTTGCGAAAAATCTATTGCTCCATCTCTTCTTGTTACTTGCATTAAATAGTTTATTGCTTTGTTTTTGGCATTTTCACACTCTTGTGTAATTTCTTCAATTGCAGCTGCATTTGCTAAAAACCAAGCTAGAGTTGCTGTTGTAGAAGAATCTAATCGTGCGTTGTTATCTAAAATTATCCAAGTCCAACTTCCATTATTTGCTTGATGTTTAATTGCCATTTTTGCAAATAA
>JAYVKR010000376.1:0-5668 GCA_043768185.1 Flavobacterium sp. | reverse complement strand
TTGAATTAAGATTTTTTTATCTTTGAAAGTTTTCAAGAAGGAAATTAAAAATTTTATTGAAACTATGAGTCTTTTTAAAAAAATATTTGGTTCTAGCAGCGTTGCTTCACAAGAAGAAAACCAAAGCGAATATAATACTAATCAACATTCTAATCTACCTGTAGATGAATTGTTTACCTTTAATTTTAAAAAAAATGGAGGTAAGTTTATTTATTGTGAAAATCTTGATGAAGTAAAAGAACAATTTGAAAATATACTTGAAGAAAACGATTGGTTTGAAAGTGAAGCATTGTGCAATGAAGCCAAATTGTTTAATTTACTTGACGAAAACAAAGTAATTTATTTAAATACTAAACAACCAAAATTTTTATTGGCAAGTTGCGAAAATTTAATTGCAGATGAAGGTTCGGTATTATTTTCTTCTAATCAAATAAAGCAATTAAAACCTAATGAATTACCAGATAATATTGTAATTCTTGCCACAACTAGTCAAATTCTTGAATCTAAAAGTGATGGATTAAGAGTGATAAAGAAAAAATACGATAAAGATTATCCAACAAATATTACTACCATAAAATATTTTGAAAAAGTTCAAGATGAACATTTCTTAACTTATGGAAGTTCTGCTAAAAATCTTTATTTACTGCTACTTGAAGATTTGTAAAAATGAATGAAACTTTAAAGCGAGGAATTTCTGGAGTCATTTATATTATTTTACTGCTTGCCTCTATCTTATTTTCTACTGAAAGTTTCTTCTTTTTATTTGGACTATTTTTAATTATTACTGTTTTTGAATTTTGTAATTTAGTTGAAATTAATAAACTATTTCCAATTTTATTAGCATCAATAATTTACATAACTGTTACATCTATAAGTTTTTACAGATTAGAAACCGAAAATTTTTTAAATCAATATTTAAGTAATAAAATTATTATAACTGTAAATATAAAGCAGCTTAATTTAATTTTATTGGTTATAAACATAGTTGTTTCTATAAAATGTATCGTATTTTTATTCTTTGATAAAATTCAAAAAATCAGTGTTTCGTCTAAGTATTTATATCTGTTAGGTTATATAATTTTACCATTTATATTTATAACAAAAATATCATTTGGAGAAAAAGATTATAATCCTAAAATAATAATTGGACTGTTTATTTTAATTTGGACTAATGATACGTTTGCCTATATTGTTGGAAAATCTATTGGTAAGCATAAATTGTTAGAACGAATTTCACCTAAAAAAACTATAGAAGGATTTGTTGGTGGAATTGTATTTGCAATTATAGCAGGATTTTTAATATCAAAATTTTATATTAGTCCAAATCCTAAATTTAGCGAAAAATCAATATTAATTTGGACTTTAATAGCAGTAATTGTTGGTATTATGGGAACAATTGGCGATTTAGTTGAATCTAAATTTAAGCGAATAGCATGCGTAAAAGACAGCGGAAAAATAATGCCTGGTCATGGTGGCATTCTAGATAGACTAGATAGTGTTATATTTGCAGCACCATTTATATTTTTATTATATCAAATTTTAAATTATGTTTCACAAAGAAGGTTCTAAAATTATTTTTATTTCAATTGTTTCAATGCTTGCGGTGTTGTTATTATCACGTTATTTTATACCAATTAAATGGTTAGAAATGACAATTCAAATAACTGCTGTTGCTTTTTTAATAATAGTTTTGCAATTTTTTAGAAATCCAATTAGAATTGCTGCTGTAAGTGATAATTATATTTTAGCTCCAGTTGATGGTAAAGTTGTAGTAATTGAAGAAGTATTTGAACCAGAATATTTTAAAGACAAACGATTACAAGTTTCTATTTTTATGTCGCCAATAAATGTTCACGTAACGCGCTATCCAATAAGTGGAACTGTAAAATATAGTAAATACCATCCAGGAAAATATCTTGTAGCTTGGCATGCAAAAGCCAGTACCGAAAATGAAAGAACAACAATTGTGGTAGAAAATAAAGTTTTTGGAGAAATTATGTACCGACAAATTGCTGGTGCATTGGCCAAAAGAATTATAAATTATGCCGAAGAAGGAACACAAGTTGTTCAAGGTGACGATGCCGGATTTATAAAATTTGGTTCAAGAGTAGATTTATATTTTCCGTTAGGAACAAAAATAAATGTAAATTTAAAAGAAGTAGCAACTGGAGCTAAAACAATTGTTGCTAGTATATAAATGCTAGAAAAAGAGTTAGATAAACGATTTGTACAAGCTGTAGAAATTGCGAACACAATGACACAAGCTGATTTACCACAAGATGTGGCATTACGTCTTTATGCTTTTTATAAACAAGCTACTCATGGTACAATAGATAGTAGAACTTCTTCAGATTATGATGTTAGAAATGCTTTTAAAACCAATGCTTGGATGCAGATAAGTCATCTATCTATTGATGAAGCTAAAGAAATGTATATAGAAACTATATTAGAATTGGCAAAGAAAAAATAGCACTAAAAAATTCAAACCATTATTATGAAAAATATACAAGTACTTATAGTAAGTTTTGTGGTAATAGTTTTATTACAATCTTGTGGAAAAAAGAAATATACCGAAGTAAAAGTTGATGTTCCATTACCACTAAACGAACAAAAATTAACATTAGGTTCGCCAGAAGATGTAACTGCAGATAAAGGTGCTTTTAAAATGTTAAAACTTCCTTATACTTATGATGCACTTGCGCCAAATATTGATGCATTTACAATGGAAACTCATTATTCTAAACATTATTTAACTTACACAAATAATTTAAATAAAGCAGTTGCTGGAACAGATTTAGAAGATTTACCAATAAATGATATTTTTAAAAAATTGGATATGAATAATGCCGATTTAAGAAATAACCTTGGCGGATATTATAATCATACCTTGTTTTGGGAAATTATGGCACCAAAAGCTGGTGGCGTTGCCAAAGACACATTGGCTGGTGCAATAAATAAAGACTTTGGATCGTTTGAAAATTTTAAAACCCAATTCAAAGTTGCTGCTACAAAACAATTTGGATCTGGTTGGGCTTGGTTGGTTGTAGATAAAACTGGTAAATTAGTAGTTACAAGCACACCAAATCAAGACAATCCTTTAATGCCAAGAGCAGTTGTTTCTGGAACTCCAATTTTAGCATTAGATGTTTGGGAACACGCTTATTATTTATCATATCAATACAAAAGAAAAAAATACATAGACAACTTTTTTAATGTTATTAACTGGAAAAAAGTTGGCGAGAAATATGAAGAAGCAATTAAAAAATAAAATTTAAAATCATGAAAAAAATTACTTTACTATTATTATTAGCATTTACATCAATTATTTACGCTCAAGATCCAATTTATGTTACAATTACAGGAGAATGTAGTGACGTTACTGGAACATATACTTTTAATGGACTTGTAAATGGCAAAAATAACTATGTTCAATCCTTTACTATTGCTGGAACTACTATTGTGATTGGTGTAGGATTTGACGGAATTAAATGGGTTTTGTATGCTAATGGAGATATTACTGATGATGGATTTGACAATATTGCAGTTCCAGATGGACTTTTACCACCATTTATAGGTTGGGTTAATTCTCAATGTGCAGATGGAACCATGACTATAAGTCAAGTTTTGAATGTAGATGAAAACTATTTAAAAAATATAATTATCTATCCTAATCCATCGTCAGATTTTGTAATTGTAGAAAATTCAAAGGACAATTCTTCATTTGATTATAAAATAGTTGATTTAACAGGTAGAGTTGTTGCAATAGGAAAATCGAAATTTAACGATAAAATTTCTGTTGAAACATTGTCTATTGGAAATTATTTAATTCAAATAAAAAATGAAATTGGACAAACATTTAATAAGAAGTTTGTAAAAATTTAAAACTTTACTATTTTGTTTTTCGTAAATAAAAATATGAAAAAACAAAACAGATTACTTATCATTTTATTACTATTTCAAACTTGTTTATTTGCCCAAAAAATAGACAATACAGTTTCGTTTAGAGATATAAAAGATGTAAATTATTTTAGATTTAATTATGATAACGACTACTTTGGTTCGCAAGATCAAAATTATACACAAGGTTATAACTTTGAATTGGTTTCTCCCTATTTTAAAAAAAATCTTTTAAATTATTTATTTCTAAAACCTAAAAACTCTGAAACTAAGTTTGGACTTTCCATAGAGCATATCGGTTTTACTCCTTTTAACATAAAAAGTGATCAAATTCAAGTTGGTGACAGACCTTTTGCTGCTGCAATTATGCTAAAAAGTTTTGCCATTGTTACAGATACACTAAATAAATCTAGAATTTCATCAGCTCTAAATATTGGATTAATTGGTCCTGGTGCATTTGGAAAAGAAATGCAAGTTGGCATTCATAAAGCTACAGGAAATGTTATTCCGCAAGGTTGGCGACATCAAATTAAGAATGATGTTGTTTTAAATTATGAAATAAATTACGAAAAACAACTTGTTAGATACCGTAATTTATTTTCGCTTCAAGCAAATTCTTCTGCAAAATTGGGAACTTTATTTACAAATGCGTCAGTAGGTTTAAATGCAACTTTAGGAATTATAAATAATGCATTTACATCAGTTAAAAACAAAAATAAGTTTCAAATTTATTTATATTCTCAGCCAGTTTTTACTGCTGTTGGTTATGATGCAACGCTTCAAGGTGGATTGTTTAATACAAAAAGTCCTTACACAATTTCTTCCAACTCAATTGAGCGATTTACTGCACAACTTAATTATGGATTGGTACTTCAAACTAAAAGTTTGTTTTTAGAATATTCAAGAGTAAAGCTTACAAAAGAATTTGAAACTGGAACTGCTGCAAAATATGGCGGAATTAAAATTGGGTTTAAGTTTTAGTTTCTTAAAACTCAATACGAAAGTTATTTAACCCTGATTACTTCACTAATATTTTATTTTCATCGGTGTTCAGTGAACTTCGTTTGCAATGAAAATCCTTTTATTTCGGTTTTGCCTAAGCAAAACAGAAGAAATCCCAATAGCTATCGGGAGAAATGAATAGCAGGAATTACCTATATAAATAAATCCCAAACCATTCGTTTCTAAAAAAAATCAAATTAAAATCTTATCAACAATATGAAATCATAAATCTATATTCTAAATTTTAATTTTACCTTTGAACTTTCAAAATAATAGTACGATTATGGTTTATAAATTTAGAGTGATTCTAGATGCTGAAGAAGATATTTTTAGAGATATTGCAATACTTCAAGACGATACGTTAGAAGATTTACACAATGCAATTGTTAATGCTTTTGGCTTTGATGGTTTAGAAGTTGCCTCGTTTTATACTTGTGATGATACTTGGAATCAAGAAGATGAAATTCCAATGTTCGACGCTGGAGATGTTCCTGGTGAGAATAAAATTATGAGCGATTATCAATTAATTGATATTCTTGACGGCGAAAATACCAAAATTATATATGTATATGATTTTATCAATATGTGGACATTTTTGGTAGAACTTGCCGCAGTTGAAGAAGCACAAGAAATTGGAGTAATTTACCCAAGTTTATTGTTTTCTCATGGTGAAATGCCAGCAGAAGCAATGGAAAAACACTTTCAAGCCGATTTTGAAGAAGAAGAAAGTTACAACGAATATGAAGACGATTTAGACGAAGACGATTTA
>JAYVKR010000375.1:0-14528 GCA_043768185.1 Flavobacterium sp. | reverse complement strand
TGTTGAGTACCACCATTTAATAAATTTAAGTTTGCAGTAGTTGGTGGAATGTAAGTTCCTTGTGTTGGACTAGCACAAGTAAATGTTGATCCTTGAGCATCAAATGTAACATTCATATTTGCATTTCCTGTACATTGTTGTGAAAATATTGTTTGAGCACTACTACCAGGTTTTAAAAAAATCATTGTTAGATTTTGTAAATTACTATGTGTAACATTTAAAGTAACATTTACATCAGATATTGTTCCAGGACTTGATGGAATTGCAATAGTTCTTGTAGTAAAAGAGTTAAGAGGTGTAGGATTTATTTGATCTGGTATTGCAAACGGTGTAGTAAAAGAATATGTATTACAATTGGTAACAAAAGTATATCCAATTAAAAAATTGGTAGTGTTTATATCATAATAAATATTTCCTGTTGGTTTAACCATTACTCTACAAGTTTGAGATGTTACGTTAGGAACTGTTATAGATTGTAAACCATCGTTGGGAACATTAGAAGCTAAAACTGTAGGAAATGTTAAACCACCATCTGTAGATAATAAAATATCTACATTGGCAGATCCAACTAGTGTATTAGCACCATTTACTGCCCAAGTAATGTCTTTAGTTTCTCCTTGTTGCCAAGTAACTCCAGTAGTATTTTGTGATGTTACATCAAATGGACCAGTTGTGCCGCTTACTGTAACTACCATATTATCTCTATTGGTTTGTCCACCATTAGGAGTTCTGTTATCTCTTACTGTCAATGCAAAATTAAATGTTCTTGCAACATTAGAAATTACTTCCCAAGTTGGTGCCAAATTATTAGCCAAAACACTTGCTAGTGCTGGCATATATCTTTCTTGAGCAGAAGTTGGAGGGTTTGATCTAAAATTTGGACCAGTAGTTGCAGTTTGCACTGGCGGTTGTGTAGAAATTTGAGTATTTGTTTGTTCCCAACAATAAGTCAATGCATCATTATTAACATCTGTTACTGATAGTGGTTTTAATATAAAAGGTGTTCCTTTTGGAATTGTGTAATCTAGACCTGCATTTACAACTGGTGCGTTATTACCATTAGCGCTTGGTTGGTCACAATTTCCTCCTACGCCTAAAACAAATGTTGTCATTTGTGCAATACTAATTGCATGAAAATGAACGTCAGAATTACTTTGAACATTTGGAGCACAAATTCCGGCATAAGCCATAATTGTAGTTCCAGAACCTGGTTCTACAGATGTAGTTGTAGAAACATTTCCACCACAAGAATTATTAAAAGTGTGTTGTCCACCAAATTGATGACCCATTTCATGAGCTACAAAGTCAATATCAAAAGGATCTCCAACTGGAGATGGTTGACCTGTAATTCCTTTTGCTTTACTACCAGTACAAGGTGAATTTAATTGGGCTAAACCGCCACCGCCAGTACTTACTGTATGACCAATGTCGTAATTTGCAAATCCAATAATACTATCAATTGTAGCTTGGCTTTCATCTATTAATAGACCAGCATCATCATTACTAAGTGCATCAGAATCTACAAATATAATTGCATCATTATTAGCAATCAAATTCATTCTAATAGCCATATCTCTTTCATATAAACCGTTTACTCTTGTCATGGTTACTACCATTGCAGAAAGTACTGCAGCTTTTTTCTGGGCTAACGTTCCGCCGTTTTGTCCAGCTGCGTTTATATGAAAAGCTGCATATTCTATAGTACAAGCCATTGCCAATCTATATTGTCTAAATATTCCATCGTTTACAAGTTGTGTTGCTGTTTCTTCTGCTTTATTTGCAATCTCATCTTGAGATACTAAACAATTAAAATAATTAGCATTAGAAATATCGCTTCTGTTGTAAACTAAATAATTATTTAAATCTTTAGTGTATGTGTCAATATAAAAAATTCCAGAATTACCAGATAATGACATTGTGTGTAAACCAAAAAGTGTTACACTAAAACGTATTGAAGCCGTTGGGTCATCTATTCCTTTTCCTATATAGGATTTTAAATCTGGAAATTTATTTGCTAATGTTATATCTATAACTGGTGCTTGATAAATTACATAATTATTTAATTTTCCATAAGCATCAGGAAATGTAACTACTACATTAGATTGTAAATTTTCAGATGGTACATTTAATAACTGTTCTTTTAAATCATTAAAATTTAAGGAAAATAATTTAAAATTAGTTGGCATAGATCCACGTTCCATTTTTTGCAAAAGTCTAATTTCATTTTCAGAAGTAGCTTTCCAAAGATTTTTTTGTGCAAACCCATTTATAAAAATAAGTGAGAACAAGATTAAAAAAAGAGAATTTTTTTTCATATTATGTAATTTAATTAACGATTCTAGTTATTATTGTTATTGTATTATAATTTTTTTTACAATTTTGTTTTCTCCATCTTGAATGTTTACTAAATAAACTCCTGATTGTAAATTTTGTAATTGTAAATTTTCGTCAAAGGTAGTTTTATTATAATATGATTTAGAAAAAATTTCTCTTCCTCTAATGTCATTTACTCCTATTTTAATTTCATTATTAGAAGTTGAATTAAATTTAACATTAAAATTTCCATTATTAGGGTTTGGATAAATCACAAAATCTTGTATGGAGTTTTCAATAATATTTAAAGGATTTAGTGTTGTACATATATTTAAACCCCAAGCATTAATTGCTCCGCCATCTAAATTAAAAGAATCTAACACTCTTAAAGTCCAAACTCCATTAATAGCTTCTCCATTAAATACAGCAAGTGATTGTGATGGAATTATTACTCCAGATATTGCTGGATTATTACCACATACTAAATTTGTTCCTGCATCGTCAAATGTTACAATTATATCATTAAGTGCGGCTACAGCGCAAGGATTTACTACCAATTGCACTTGCGTTCCTGCTGGACTTATTAATGTTATAGTTAAATCATTTACATAGGTATGTGACAAATCTAAATCTAAATTTAGATCTGAAATTAAATTAGAATTCGAAATATTTAAAGTTGAATTCACTGTAACATTGGCAGTTGCAGGAATAGTTATTGGAATATTTGTTGAAAAATAATCTGAACAAGATGTTTGACCAGTTGTAAATTTATAAGTTGTACTGTAATTTCCTGCACAAGAACTATTTTTAGGAAGAACTCTCCAAAAATAATCTGTAACTTCTAACAATCCTGTAACTGTATAGGTTGTTGTTGCTACAGTTGCTGAACTAATTATTGTTGAAAAAGTGTTGTCATTTGCAACTTGAACTTCATATAGTGTTGCATTAGAATCTGCAGACCAAGTTAAATTTAAACTTGTTGGTTGACCCGCAGCTAAATTTGATGGAGATGTTAAATTTAAAGTAGAAAAATTAGAATTAAATAAATTTAAATAAAAAGGAACTATTTTTGTAATTGCTCCAGAAGTTCCAGTTACAATTACATTATAAATTCCTGGTGCGGCAAGATTTGTATTTGTTATTGCTAAATTTATAGTTCCATTGACGCTTGTACTACTAGGTGTAAAAGTAGCTACAGCACTTGAAGGTAATCCTGAAGCTGTAAAATTAGTAACACCAGAAAATCCTCCATAAGTGGTATATGGAAAACTATAATTAAAAGTTCCTCCAGAACAAGCTTCTTTATTTTGAGTTTCTGCAACTCCATTAAATGCTATTCCAAAACTTGAAATTGGAGCAGTAATTGAAAAATTTGCATTAGAAATATCGTAAAAAATATGTCTGTATCCTTTAACCATTATTCTATTTGTTGTTCCTACATTATTAGGAACTGTTATAGTTTCTGTTCCATCATTTGGAACCTTACTTGCAAGTAATATTGAATATGTTAATCCTCCATCTGTTGATAAATAGACATCTACGTAAGTAGCATTTACTCCGTTGGTTGTTGTTCCTGCAACATTCCAAGTTACAGATTGATTACTTCCAACTGCCCAAGAAACTGCTGTATTAGGGACAGTTACTAAAAATGGTCCGGCTGAAGCATTTACTGTGATTATTGTTGCGTCTGAACCTGTTTGACCAAATCCTGCAACATTATCTCTTGCAGTTAAAACAAAATTTAATGTTCTAGCTACAGAACTTAATGCTTCAACCGCTATTTCTGTTCCTTGAGTTGTTGATTGATTTGCAATTACTCTTGCCAATAATGGAAAATATCTTGTAGAAGTAGTAACTGGATCATAAGAACGCCAGTTTGGACCACCAGCTTTTGTTGCTGAAGCTGCGCTTGCTGCTCCAGTTTGTGTTGTTGCAGTATCATTTTGTTCCCAGCAATAAGTTAATGGATTTCCATTAGGATCTATTGCAGAACCTGTTAATACAAATGGTGTACTTTTAGGAATCGTATAATCCAACCCTGCATTTACAACTGGTGCACCATTTGTTAAAACGGTTCTTGTTGGACAAGTTTTTCCTTCCATATTATCTTGAACTTGTTTTATACTTGCATAAACAAAATAATCATCAGAATTTGGTTGAACATCTTGACTTGTTATTCCAGCATAACCCATAATCGTTGATCCAGATCCAGGTTCAACATTAACTCCAGAACCTTCTACATTCATTGAAAAAGTATGATTTCCACCAAATTGATGACCTAATTCGTGTGCTACATAATCTATATCAAAAGTATCTCCAGCTGGAACTGCATCTGATGGTGAAGTTATTCCGCTTCCTTTTCCTGTTTCACATACACAACCTATGCAACCAGCATTTCCACCGCCACCAGTTGCTCCAAACATGTGTCCAACATCGTAATTAGCGTTTCCTATAACATTGGTTAATGTTGTTTGTAATTGATTATTCCAATTACCCATTGTTGTGTAAGGATCAGTTGCTGCATTGGTATATATTACGGTTGAAGTATTTGCTATAATCTGTAAATGAATAGCGAAATCTTTTTCAAAAACTCCATTAACTCTTGTAATACTAGCGTTAATTCCTGCTAAAGCGCCAGCAATTGTTCCTCCAAAATATTGCGTGTATTCTCCATTACATGACATTGCTAATCTAAAATTTAACAATTCTCCTGAACCTGATTTTGCTAACTGAGTTGTAGCTATTTCAGATTTTAATCCTTTTTCTACAAAAGTATCTATTGTAGAACATGTAAATGGTAAGCTTCCTTTAATTCTTGACGATTCGTAAATTGCATATACATTAGCATTTAATGTATATGGTTCTATAAATTCATTTCTTTTTCCTACTCTAAATATCATTGCTTGAATTCCTCTTGAATCAATGCTTAATCTAAGTGTGGCATTTTTATCGTCTATACCAATACCAACATAAGCTCTTATTTCTGGGAATTGAGCTTGTAATTCTGGAGCAAAATTTGAAGCTTCAAATATTTGAAAACGTTCTATTTGTCCGTTTACGTTTGGTAAAGAAATTTCTACATTAGATGTTGAAGAAGTAAATCTATCTGGTGCAAGAATTAAACTTGATTTTAAATTCGAGAAATTTGTTTCCATAACAATAAAATCTGTTGAAAAACTTTCTCTTAAAACGGTTTTATTAGGAACTAATTCATTTTTATCAACAGTTTTCCAATCTCTATTATTTTGAACTGAAGATTTTAAATTTCCAGATTTAATAATTTGAGAAAAGCATAAATTTGTTAAAAAAAGTGAGATGATTGATAATAGTAATAATTTTTTCATTGGTTGATTTTTGATATAGCTTACAAAGTTATTTTTTTTTTTAATATTGTAAAATTTTTAGCTCTTTATTTACGGTTTTTAACATTATTTTCAATATAAAATTGAAGAATTATCAAATTATATTTTATTATTGGATATAAATTTAACTTTATAATTTCATTTAATGTAAATATCTTTAATTTTGAATCCTGTCTGATTCAAAATAGCGCTACTTTATATTAATTTGCATTATCTAAAAATTCAATTTCTTTGAAAACTTTCAATTCAATTTCTACCTATAAATCCTATAAAAAATCAATTGTTACCATTGGTACTTTTGATGGTGTGCATATTGGTCACAAAAAAATTCTTGAAAAAATTATTCATAATTCTAAAATGCATGATTGTGAAAGTGTGGTGTTAACTTTTTTTCCACATCCAAGAATGGTTCTACAAGAAAATTCTGAAATTAAATTGCTTAATACTGTAAATGAAAAAATTGAGTTGTTTGAGAATTTAGGTTTAGATAATTTAATAATACATCCGTTTGACGAAGAATTTTCTAAATTGTCTGCAGAAGAATTTGTGAAAACTATATTAGTAGATCAGCTTAAAATTAAAAAAATTATTATAGGTCACGATCACAGATTTGGAAGAAATAGAACCGCAAATATTGATGATTTAATTATTTATGGAGAAAAATATGATTTTGAAGTAGAACAAATATCTGCACAAGAATTAAATGATATTGCTGTAAGTTCTACCAAAATTAGAAATTCAATTCTAGATGGAAACATAGAACTTGCCAATAATTATCTTGGATACAACTATTATTTTTCTGGAACTGTTACAAAAGGAAAACAATTGGGAAGAACAATAAATTTTGCAACTGCAAATATAAATGTTATTGAAAATTACAAGTTAATTCCTAAAAATGGTGTTTATATTGTAAGCTCTTTTTATAATAATAAAATTATATTTGGAATGATGAATATTGGAAACAGACCAACAGTTTCTGGAGAAAACACAACAACAGAAGTACACTTTTTTAATTTTGACGAAGATTTATATGATGCTTATTTAACTATTTCTGTTTTAAGAAGATTGAGAGACGAAGTTAAATTTAATTCGATTGATGATTTAAAAAAACAGCTTGAAATTGATAAACATAATTCTTTAATGTATTTGTCTAATTTAAAATAATTTATAACATATTTGAATGATTTAACTTAAACAAGATATATTTTTTGTTAAAATTTAAATTTATTTCTATTTAATTCCTAAATTTGAAAATACGCTTTTATTAACTCTAAACAATACAGTATGAAAATATCTAAAGAATTTGTGAACGGTTTTTTAATCTTTTTAGGAATTGGAATATACTTTCTATTAATGGAAGCTTTTGGATTATCTAAATATTATATTTTAAGAATTTTTAATGTTTTAATTGTTATTTATGGTTTAAACAGAACTATAAAATCTAATTTAAAAGAAGGAAAAACAGCTTATCTTAGTAATTTAATTTCATCTGGATTGACTGGATTAATTGGTATTGGATTAGGAATTGTTGGGTTGGCAGTATATGTTTATTATATAAAAGGTGGAACATCTTATCTTAATAATTTATCTGAAGCTTTTCTATTTGGAGGAAATCCGACACTTGCCGAATATTGTTTTGGATTATTTATTGAAGGAATAGCATCAGTATTTATGGTTGTTTTTATAAATATGCAATATTGGAGAACTAAAGATGTATTTAGAGACGAAGCATAAATTTAAAAATCTAAATCTTTTATAATTCTATTTTTACTTTAATTGTATTTACCTACTTTTGAAGCAACATAACATACACTTATGAGCATTACAAAAAATACTTGGACTAAAGAAGAAATTTTAGCTATATATAACAAACCTTTAATGGATTTGCTCTACGAAGCAGCTTCAATTCACAGAGAAAATCACGATGCAAATGTGGTTCAAGTTTCTACATTATTATCTATAAAAACTGGTGGTTGTCCAGAAGACTGTGGTTATTGTCCGCAAGCCGCAAGATATCATACAGAAATTGAAGGTAACGATTTAATGAGTGTTTCTCAAGTAAAAGCACAAGCATTGAGAGCAAAATCTAGTGGTTCATCTAGAGTTTGTATGGGCGCAGCTTGGAGAAATGTAAAAGATGGACCAGAGTTTGATCAAGTTTTAGAAATGGTGCGAACTATTAATAAACTTGATATGGAAGTGTGTTGTACACTTGGTATGATTACAGAAAATCAGGCAAAAAGACTTGCAGAAGCTGGACTTTATGCTTATAATCATAACTTAGATACATCTGAAGAATATTATAAAGAAGTTATTTCTACACGCGGATTTGAAGACAGATTAGAAACCATAGAAAACGTTAGAAAAACAAATGTAACAGTTTGTAGTGGCGGAATTATTGGAATGGGAGAAAGTATTGAAGATAGAGCAGGAATGCTTGTAGCACTTTCATCTTTAAATCCGCAACCAGAATCTGTGCCAATAAATGCCTTAGTAGCTGTTGACGGAACGCCAATGGAAGACGAAAAACCCGTAGAAATTTGGGAAATGATACGAATGGTTGCTACAACAAGAATTGTAATGCCAAATACCCAAGTTAGACTTTCTGCAGGAAGAACCAATATGTCTAGAGAAGGACAAGCAATGTGCTTTTTTGCTGGAGCAAATTCTATTTTTGCTGGCGATAAATTGCTAACTACTCCTAATCCTGATGTTGAAGACGATATGAAAATGTTTGAACTTCTAGGATTAAAACCTCAAAAAGCATTTACTAAAGTTTCGCAACCTAAAACTGTTGAAGCAGTAGATTCTGAATATCAAGCGTTGGGAGAAAAACCTAAATGGACAAGACCATCTCATACTATTGAAAGAAATCTTGAAGCTTCTGGCAAAGGAAAATAAATACAATTTAAATAAATAAAAAAAGTCCAAAACTTAAATTAAGTTTTGGACTTTTCACTTTCTATAAACTAATTACAAAACTATCTTTCGAGTTACAATTTCACCGTTTTCTAATTGTACTTTTACAATTAATGGTTGATTTTTAACTATGTTTTCAAAAGTAATTTCTTTGGTGTCAGAATTTAATTCTTTGGCAATTTCTCTACCTAAAATATCATATATTCTAGCAGAAGAAATGTTTTCTAATAATGATTTAATGATGATTTTATTCTTATCACCAACTACAATGACATTAGCATTTGCAGTATCAAAAGCAGTATTTCCTAATGTAGTTTCTGTATATCTTAATACAAATCTATCATCATAAATTCCTGTTGAAGATGTAAAATTATAAGGTGTTTCTTTTAAATTGTGAATCACATTTAATAATTTATCTTCTATATAAATGTTTTGCGTTTCAAACAATCCATCTACAGCAGAAATTGCAATAGTATAGTTATTAGAAACCGTACTTATAACTTTCATTCCCAAATTCACTTGATCGTTTTCATCAAATGGTAATGGTCTTCCTTGAATGCACATTACTTCTTCACTAATTAATGAATAAAAACGTTGGTTTGCATCAAGCCGTGTGTAGGCATCATACATTGCATCTTTTTCTAAAGTTGCATTCGGTACATATCCAACAACCGTTCTTTCTATGCTTGATGGAGTAATTAAATCTAACCAAATTCTACTTTTTCCTGAATCATCATTTTCTACAGAAGCATTTGCGTTTTTATAAAATTGACTATTACTGTTATTACTTCTAACGCGCATTGAATTATTAAAAACTAAATTGGCAGTACTTGCGGTTCCATCATTCATAAGAACAAAAAATCCTTGTCCTGTTCCAATTGTTCCATTAAAACCACTTGGTCCAGAAGTAGTTGCTGTTCCGTTAAATGTTATATAATCATTGGCAGTATAATTATAAGGGTAAGAAGCATAAAACGGACTTTGAGTACTAACTGGTAATGTTCCGTGAGTCCAAATTCTAACTGCACCTTCAATAACTGGAAATGTTACTGCATTATATTGTAAAAATAAATTGGCACTAATAGCACTTGGATACGGATTTCCAACTAAATTCCAGTTATCATCATTTGCTGTAAAAGCTACTAAATTAGCACTTGTGTAACTTGATAAAGTAGCTGGTATCATATTTCCTCTTCTTATTGTTACAGGAACAGAACCATTATTTGGAACACCATTATTAAATGTAGCAAGAATACTTTGTGGTGCAGCATTATTAAACGAAGATGGTCCACGAACTATAAATCCTTTACCAAATGTCATAGCATTTCCTGTTGCGCTTTGCCAATAACCTTCACCACCATTAGGATTTAAAGAAAATGTTGTGTCCCATTTATAAATCAATCCTGTTGGTGTTAGCGTTGAGTAAATATCATTTACATTAAAACCACTTAGTGGTGAAGACCAATATACATAATCTAATTGTCTAATATTTGCATTTCTTTCTACAGTAATATTTCCAGAATCATTTCCAGAATCATCAGTTTGATAAAACATTCCAGAATCTTTAACAGTTAACGTTCCTTCGTTTTTTAAATTTTTGCTTGCTTGAATATATTCATTAGAAGCAATAGTAACGTTTTTATTAGGTTTAATTTCTAAATCATTTTTAGCGATTAAATTATTACTTGTTACAGTATTAAAATCATTATCTAATATAACGTTATAAAATTCTTCTGTAGCTGTATGAACATTATTATTAATTACTTGGATTGCACTACCTACAAATTTTACAGTAGAATTTCCTTCTAAAAAAGATGCAATTCCCAAACTATTTGTCCAATTTCCAATTAAACTTATTTCACCATCAGCAGTTGCGGCATTAGAATCATCCATGTCTAGACTTCCGGTTCCATTTATGATTAAATTTTCGCTAACTTCTAATCTGCTGTTAAAAGGAATTCCTGTAGGATTAGTTGCTGTTCCTTCTATTCTTAAAACACTTCCAGAAATTGTTAAATTTTTACATTTTGCAATATCTAAATAACTATCAGATATTGGTGCTAAATAACTAATTGTTGGACTGTTTGGAACTGGAGCAGAGATTGTAACATCTGTTAATTCATCTGGAACAGAAAGTAAAGCCCAATTGTTACAATCAAACCAGTTTGTATTCGCACTTCCTGTCCATCTATTAAATGGATCTGATGCATTTATTACAAATGGTGAAGTTGCAGGACAAACTCCATAAGTATTTAACCAATTGGTACCATAATTTAAAATTGAACCTAATAAATAAGGTCTGTTTCCTGTAGTATAAAGAGATGAAGAAACATTATAACTTACTTGATAAGTTCCAGGATTTAAATTTGCTTGAATTGAGGCACATAACAATTGAGGATGTTTTCTTGATTTTCTTAGATTTACTCCAGATGTTGTTGTTAAATTATCAATTAAATCGTACCAAAGTCCGCCATCTTGAATTGCAGATAGTACTGTTCCGTCAAATGTTGATCCAGCAATATCATAAATAAAATTTCCTTGTAATAAAAACATAGCATCAGGATCGTTAGTAGATACATTAACTGATGAATGTGATGATAATATTGTACCACTTGCTGTTCTTCCAGAAATTCCAAAATTAGATACTGGAAAACTTAAACCTAAAGGAGAAATAGCAGAAATTGTTGTATCAGCAGTACCGCCATTATCCGTTGTTATACAAAAAGTAGATGCAGCCGGAATTGGAACAGTTCCATTGTAGGTAAACTCAATAAATGGAACATTTCCTGTTGGTGGAATGTCAAATCTACATTCAAACCATTTGTCTGTTCTAACATTTGCAGCAGGATTTCCACCTGTTTCATAAGTTGCGTTACTCCATAAAAATTTAGTTCCAGGATTAATATCTACTAATGTTAACAATCGAATAGTGTCGTCTCCACCAACTAAATTATTAAAATATGCAATTAACAATAAATCGCCAGTTTTTAAAACTGTAGGCACAATATTTATTGGTGTTACACTTACTTCTACTCCAGTACTCCATTGCGTTCCATTTCTAACAAATATCTCAAAATAATAGGTAACTCCATTTGTTAAACCTGTTACATTTACTAAATTTCCACTACTTCCATAAACTACTTGATTGAATGTAGAAAAAACAGTGTTTGGAGTGTAAGCACTTCCGTTTCCTGTTGGAACAAATGTAATTCCAGCAACAGCAGTTGCTACAACTAAAATTTGATCATAACAAGCAACGCTTGGATTTGCCCATGTTAGCGATGCAGTTGTATTTCCTGGCGATGCTGTTGAGCTTGTAACATTTGGTACACCTATAATTTGTGTTGTAGTAGTTCCTGTGGCAGAATATATTGATGTTGCACCATTATTTTTATAGGTATATACTTGAAAAGTATAACTTACTCCTTGAGTTAAGCCAGTAACTGTTGCAGTGGTTGCAGTTCCAGAATATAATATTCTAGAAAGAACAGCTGTAGAACCAAATTGTGTTGGCAAGGCCAAAGTATAATCTAAATTTTGTGCTGTACTATTTGCAACAATTGCTGTAACTGCATGTGGTGTGTTTGCTTCTCTTACAACTAATAAATAACCATCGAAAGTTCCAATTAAAGGTGGTGACCAACTTAGTGATTGAGTTGAATTAGTTGTACAAATTTTAGTAAAATTTATTGGAACATTTGGTGCAGATGCAGTAATGGTTTGTAATTCAGGTAATGAAGTTGCACCAGATTTTGTACCAGCTGAAAAAGTTAATGACGCAAAACCAATAGCATTAATTCTTACTGTTCTTGTTATTGTTGCTGTTGGAGAAATGTTGGCAGTTATCCAAAAATAACCAGTACCAACCACAAGATTTTGAGATAACACACCAAAATTTAATGTCTCACCAGTTCCTGTTGCTGTTGATGATACAGCAGTACCAATTGCTGTTGCTCCACTAAATAAGTTTGCTGTACTAAACCATAATTTAAATCCGTTTGCGGTAATATCTGCAGCTTGATAATTTCCACCACTCACTACAGTTACATTTGTTAAAGTTGTAACATTGGAAATAACATCAACTTTAAAAGTAGTGAGAATATGATTGTTTGTCGCTTGTGGAACATTGGCAGCAATAACTTGAGTTCCGTTATCTGAAAGCACCATAACTGGTGGCGCAATTGTGGTTGTAAAATTTCCAAATAATTCTACAGTATTATAACAAGTTGATGCTGTGTTGTATTCGTAAAGTGCAAAATGATAAGTAGTTCCAGAAGTTAATCCAGTTAAATTTAAAGTTGATAAAGCACCATTATAAACTACAAAATTTCCTGTACCAATTTGTGTTCCTGAGCCAAAAGCTGCGTTTGCTGTATAAATTGTTCCACTTGCAGGATCTGCATTTACTGCAGTTGTGGCACGAGCAACGACTAAAACATTATTTCCGTTTCCTCTTGTCCAACCAACGGTTGCTGTTGTAGGTGTTATTGCAGAACTTGTAAATGTTGAGGCTTGTGTTGTTGGTGAGGCGCATGAAGATGTTACAGTTCCGTAAAGTGTAAAATCATCTAATCTTATCGTACCAGCACCAGTTGCACCAGACATGGTAAAAACAACGGTTATTGTTCCAGTCAAATTCGTCACAGCATTTGAAACTGTAGTTGCTCCTAAAGTAGCTCCAACGGTAGGTACAGTTCCTGTTCCAACTGAAATTCCGTTAATAGTCATCACCCAGTTTTGCGCTCCTGCTGCACTTCTAACTCTCCAAAAATCAAATTGATTAACAGACATTTGAAAACCTGCTGCAACATTAAACGTTAAAGTCAAAGTTGGTGTTCCTGAAGAGTTGTTTAATGATAAACTACCACTTGTTCCACCGCCATTTCCTGCGAATCCAGCAAAACCTGCCGCACTTGTTGTCCAAGAAGATGTGTTTAAATTTGCATCAAAAACTGTTGGTGCAATATTGTAAGGTTTTAAAGTTATTGCAGTTGTTCCAAAATCGTGTTGATAAATGATTTGCCCAAATGACAAAAACCCACAAAATAAAAACAAAAATAGTATTTTGATTTTCATAATAAAATGAATTAATAATTTGATATTTTGAATCGATTTGGGATTTCAAATTTAACTCTAATTAATAGTTTATCAATATATTTGTATTATCAAATTATTAACAATTAAAAAAAAATAACTATTTTGAACACCAAACCTCATCTATCTGTTAAAGAAATTCTACAAAAAATGGAGTATTATTGCAGTTATCAGGAACGTAGTCACCTTGAGGTTAAAGAAAAGTTATATTCTTTTGATTTAAATGCTGATGAAAAAGATGAAATTATTGTAAAATTGATTGATAATAACTATTTAAATGAAGAACGATTTGCTTCTGTTTTTACTGTAAGTAAATTCCATCAAAAAAAATGGGGTAAAATTAGAATCACAAACGAATTAAAAGCCAAAAAAATTTCTAATTACTTAATTACTAAATCTATAAAGGAAATTGATTTACAAGAATATTCTGAAACCTTTACGATTTTATCTGAAAAATTTTGGGAAACTATAACAGAAAAAAATGCTGTAAAAAAACGTAAAAAGTTTTGCGATTATTTACTTCGTAAAGGTTGGGAAAGTGAAATGATTTATAGTCGTGTTAAAGAATTGGAGAAAGGTTGAAAAGGTTTTTGGGTTTAAAGTTTCGAGTTTAAGGTTGAAATGTTTGTTGGAAAAATGAATTATTTTTTTCTTTTTCTCGTTATTATATAAAAGGTGTAGAGTTAAAAAATTGAAATTGTCACAAAGCTATGGTATTGCTATCGAGATTGATTTTTAAAATGGTATAATGGTCAAAAATAGTTGGTAAAACAACTGTGAGTAATAATAAAATATGATGCTAACAAAAGTTTATTGAAATTCGTTTCAATAAACTTTTTT
>JAYVKR010000374.1:0-2252 GCA_043768185.1 Flavobacterium sp. | reverse complement strand
GCACTTCTCATTTGTAATAATGCATCAAAAGTTGCTTTTACCACATTGTGTGGATTAGAAGAACCTTGAGATTTAGATAATACATCGTGAATTCCTACTGATTCAAGTACTGAACGAACAGCACCACCAGCAATAACTCCTGTACCATGAGATGCAGGCATTAAAAACACACGAGCACCACCAAATTTACCTTTTTGTTCGTGAGGCACAGATTGTCCACTTAAAGGAATTCTAACTAGATTTTTCTTAGCATCTTCTACTGCTTTCGCAATTGCTTCAGAAACATCTTTAGATTTACCTAAGCCATGACCAACTACACCGCTTTCATCACCTACAACAACAATAGCTGAAAAACCAAATGCTCTTCCTCCTTTAGTTACTTTGGTAACACGATTTACACTTACCAAACGATCTTTTAAATCAAGACCAGCTGGTTTTACTAGCTCAATATTTTTATATTTACTATTTGACATAATTATTAAAATTTAAGTCCAGCCGCTCTTGCGCCTTCTGCTAATGATTTAATACGACCGTGATATAAATAACCTCCTCTATCAAAAGTTATGGTATCTATTCCAGATTTTAATGCTTTTTCTGCAACTAGTTTTCCAACTGTATTTGCAACTTCTACATTTGTACCTTTAGAATCTACTCCTTTGTCTCTTGAAGAAATAGCTAATAAAGTAACACCATTTGCATCGTCTATAAGTTGTGCATAGATTTCTTTATTGCTTCTGAATACAGAAAGTCTTGGTCTTGCAGCTGTTCCGCTTACAATCTTTCTTATTCTATACTGGATTCTCTGTCTTCTTTCAGATTTTGTTAATGACATAATCTATAATTTTATGCTGATTTACCAGCTTTTCTTCTTAATACTTCACCTACAAATTTCACACCTTTTCCTTTATAAGGTTCTGGTTTACGGAAACCTCTAATTTTAGCGGCAATTTGACCTAAAAGTTGTTTATCAAAAGATGTTAACTTAACTATCGGATTTTTACCTTTTTCAGAAATTGTTTCTAAAGTAACTTCTTTAGCAACTTCTAAAACAATATTATGAGAAAAACCAAGTGCTAAATCAAGCTTTTGACCTTGATTTGATGCTCTATAACCAACACCAACAAGTTCTAATTCTTTTGTAAAACCGTTAGATACACCTTCAATCATATTATTGATTAATGATCTGTATAAACCGTGCTTAGCTCTTTGATCTTTATGGTCTGATGATCTTTCAACTAGTACTTGACCTTCTTCAACTTTAACAGTAACGTCCGAAAACTCTTGTGTTAGTTGACCTAATTTTCCTTTTACTGTAACTAAAGCTTCTGTTAACTCTACAGTTACACCAGCTGGAATTACAATTGGATTTTTACCTATTCTTGACATCGCTTAGTATTTTATAAATTAGTATACGTAACAAATTACTTCACCACCAACATTCAATTGTTTAGCTTGTTTTCCTGTCATCAACCCTTTAGATGTTGAAACAATAGCAATTCCTAAACCATTAAGAATTCTTGGTACGTTTGATGCACCTGCGTATTTACGTAAACCTGGTTTACTAATTCTTTGGATATCTTTAATTACTGACTCTTTGGTATCTTTATCATACTTCAAAGCAATTTTGATTGAACCCTGTACGGCGTTGTCTTCAAACTTGTAACTTAAAATATATCCTTGATCGAATAAAATTTTTGTGATTTCTTTTTTTAAATTAGATGCTGGAATTTCAACAACTTTGTGGTTTGCACGCACAGCATTTCTAACTCTTGTAAGATAATCTGCAATTGGATCTGTATACATTTGTATAAATTTGCGGTTATGGTTTTCAATAAAACTATTTTATGAACCTTTAACCAATTAAAAATTATTTTTTATTACCAACTCGCTTTTTTAACGCCTGGTATTAAACCTTGGTTAGCCATTTCACGAAATGTTACACGAGACAAACCGAATTGACGCATATAACCTCTTGGTCTACCTGTTAATTTACAACGGTTGTGTAAACGAACTGGAGAAGCATTTTTTGGTAATTTTTGTAAACCTTCATAATCTTTAGCTTCTAACAAAGCTTTTCTTTTTTCAGCATATTTTACTACCGTTTTTTCTCTCTTCACCTCACGGGCTTTCATTGATTCTTTAGCCATATCTTAATTCTTTTTAAAAGGTAAACCTAATTCTGATAATAATGATTTTGCTTCTTTATCTGTATTTGCAGATGTTACAAAAGTAATATCCATACCAGAGATTTT
>JAYVKR010000373.1:0-24545 GCA_043768185.1 Flavobacterium sp. | reverse complement strand
TTGTCATCAACACAACAAGTAGATTTATTTCAAACTGCAAATATAGTTTTAGAAACACCGATGAGAATGAATCAAAAATCATATAAAAAGCAGCCTTATATTTTTAGAAAATCAAGAAAAAGAATTGAAACTTTATTTTCTCAATTGTGTGACCAATTTAAAATTAGAAACAATTATGCTAAGTCTTTTGAAGGTTTTAAAACTAGAATTTTAGCTAAAATAACAGCATTAACGTTGGTTCAATATATCAATAAATTTATATTTAATAGACCAATAAATAATATCAAAATTCAAATTATTTAATTACACCCAACGGGTTAATAATAATAATAATAATAATAATAATAAATTTGGCTTTAGCCAAAAACACAATATAATATGGAAGCAAAACATTCCGATGATCAAATTGGTAGAGCAAGAGTTCAAACCACACCAGAACTAGAAGCATATTACAAAGAACTAGAAAATCTTGGTGCTGTCGCATTATGGACAGTTGCCAACGATATTGAACCTTGGGAACCAAAAAGCTCTTCTGTTCCAATGCTATGGAAATATGATGATTTACGAGATTTAGTTTTAAAATCATCCGAATTAGTTACACCAGAACAAGCAGGAAGACGAGTTGTTTATTTGGTAAACGAAAAACGTAAAGATGTTTCTGCCGCAGTTGGTTGGTTATATACAGGAATTCAAGTTACAAAACCTGGCGAAAGTACATCAGCTCACAAACATAAAGCATCGGCATTGCGATTTATTATGGAAGGAGAAGGCGGATATACTGTGGTTGACGGAAACAAAATAACGTTTGAAGTCAACGATTTTGTTATTACACCCAATTCTACCTGGCACGAACATGGTTGCGATGAAAACGGCAAAACTTGTATTTGGCAAGATGGTTTGGATATTCCGCTAATAAATGCTTTGGAAGCCAATGATTATGCCGTTTACGACGGAAAACAACCGGTTGAAAAACCAACCAATCAATTACCAAAATCCTTTAGTGCTTCTGGATTAATTCCAGCCGATTTTGTTTGGGACAAACCTTATTCGCCATTATTCAAATATTCTTGGAAAACGGTTTATCCTGCTTTATTGGAAGCTTTAAAAGTAAATAAATTAAATCTTGTTGACGGACTAATTATGCAGTATTCCAATCCACTAACTGGTGGACACGTCATGCAAACTTTAGGCGCATCGATGCAATTATTACCAGCGAACTTTAAAGGAAAAGCGCATAAACATACTGGTTCGTTCGTATATCAATGTGCAAAAGGAAAAGGATTTACAATTATAAACGGACAACGATTTGATTGGAAAGAAAGAGATATTTTCTGCGTTCCATCTTGGGCTTGGCACGAACATCATAATTCATCTGAAACTGAAGATGCATGTCTGTTTTCGTTCAATGATTTACCAGTTATGGAAAAATTAGGGTTGTATCAAGAACGAGAATTGGAAGAAAATAATGGATATCAAATTATTTAGAAGCGAATGGCTTGGGCATTTTAGCAATCCATTTTCCTGCTTTTCATTGCAATCTTTTTTCAATTACCTTGGGTTTAAACCCAAGGCAATTAAAAAAAGGATTTCCATTTCAATCAGGGCTATTTTATAAACCATTTTAACTAAATAAAACTATTTTAATAATACAGACGTTGTATTGCAACGTCTCTCCAAAATAAAAAAAATGAAACTACTAACATACATAACATCCGAAACAGAACCAAGATTAGGTTTCATCCACAACAATCAAATTATCGATATGGAAGACTTTGGAGAACTATCCAATTTTCCATTACCTAATGATATGTTGAAATTAATAGATTTGGGATTTGAAATAATTTCAGAAATAACCGAATTAATTTCAGAAACTTCAAAAGAACTATTTGATGAAGTTGCTTACGAAATGAATGAAGTTACTATCCTTGCTCCTATCGAAAAACCTCGAAAAAACATTATAGGAATTGGTTTAAATTATACTGAACATGTTGCCGAAAGTTCAAGAACATTAGACACAACAGGAAAGTTACCACAAAAACCAATTATATTCTCAAAACCACCAACAACAGTAACCGGAACAAATACTGAAATCATAAAAAACACCAAATTAACTGATCAACTAGATTGGGAAGTGGAATTGGCAGTTGTAATTGGCAAAAAAGGCAAATATGTTCCAAAAGAAAATGCTATGGATTATGTGTTTGGATATACAGTAATCAACGATATTTCGGCTCGTGATTGTCGTCGTGAAGGCCAATGGATTGTTTCTAAAGGACAAGACACCTTTGCACCAATGGGACCAATTTTGGTAACGAAAGACGAAATTGAAAATCCACACAATTTGAATTTATCACTAAAAGTAAATGGAGTTGAAAAACAAAACTCAAACACTAAATTTCTACTTTTTAATATCAAAGATTTGATTGAAGATTTAAGTATTGTTTTTACAATTGAACCTGGCGATATTATTGCCACAGGAACACCTTCAGGAGTTGGCGCAGGAAGAAATCCTCAAGAATGGTTGTATGATGGTGATGTTGTTGAAGCTACTGTGGAAGGAATTGGAACGATTGTTAATACAGTTAAAGAAATATAAGAAAGTGTTCAGTAATCAGTTTTTAGTGTACAGTTAAAAACTTTGCGAACTTTGCGAAAACCTTAGTGTCTTTGTGGTTAAATATAAATAGATACTGAAATAAATTCAGCATAAATGAAAAAATACAAAATAGGACAAATAGTTCCATCATCAAATGTAACGATGGAAACCGAAATACCAGCCATTTTTAGAGCTAGAGAAACCATTTTGCCAGAACGTTTTACATTTCATTCCAGCCGAATGCGAATGAAAAAAGTTACTAAAGAAGAACTCGAAGCCATGGATGCAATGAGTTTGAAATGTGCTCAAGAACTTTCTGATGCGCAAGTTGATGTTATGGGTTATGCGTGTTTGGTTGCTATTATGAGTATGGGAAGAGGTTATCATTGCGTTTCAGAAATAAATTTACATCAAGAAACTATTGCTAACGACTTTCCTACGCCAATTGTAACTTCGGCTGGAGCATTAATTAATGGTTTGAAAGTTTTGGGCGCAAAACAAATTTCGATTATTACACCATATATGCGACCATTAACTGATATGGTTATAGATTATATTGAACATCAAGGTATAAAAGTAAAAGAAAGTATTGCATTAGAAATTCCAGATAATTTAGAAGTTGCAGCTCAAAATCCAATGAATTTATTAGAAATATACAAACAATTAGATTTAACTAATGTTGATGTTTTGGTAGTTTCGGCTTGCGTGCAAATGCCATCATTAGATGCAATTGATATAATTCAGGCAGAATGCGGAATTCCTGTTACTTCTGCAGCGGTTTGTACTACTTATGAAATGATGAAAAAATTGGGTATTGAGGCAAAATCTTCAATTGGTGGTGAATTATTAAATGGAAATTATTAATTTTATACTATTATAACTTATCAATAATCAGTTTGTTACTAGTAATTATGTAAATCTTTGAAAAAAAAATATAACATTTTAAAACCAATAAGTATCATTTTTGTAGTATCAAATTATATAAAATGGGACTCTTATTTACAACACCAAATCTAGAAATTTTAGAAACTTATCTAAACAACATCTTGATGATTAACAATGATATAGAAATTATTGAAGATACTGTTTTTGATGTTGAAGATTTTTATATAATTGAATCAAACTTATAAATAAATTTTTATGAATGGATTTTTTAAAGCATTAATTGCAGGTTACGGAGCAAAAAAACTTGGTGGTGGTTGTTTTACTACAGTTTTAATTTTTGTAGTTATTTATTATGCCTTAGGTCAATGCAGTAGATAATTTATTTTTTTAAAGAAATATTACCTACCCAATTTAGCATTACAATTAGTGCATAAATCCAATTTTTCTTTGTCAATTGTTGCAATTTTTTCAGCTGCGCTTGTCATTACACAATGTTTGTTTTCGCAATGTGGCAAACCTAAATTATGACCAAATTCGTGAATTACTACTTTTTTAAATCGTTCTAGTTGTAATTTATTGTTGGAGTTTTTTAGTCTAAAAGTTGATACAATGGCACTTTTTCCTGGACAATATGCCAAACCCATTACACCAAAATCAGTATATTTATAGGTTGGTTTTTTTATGTTTCCTTCGTTGTCTTTTTTTGTAACCGAAATATCTTTATTGGTTAACCCTAAAATGTAATTGACATTTTTAGTAAGTATTTTTTGTTGAAATTTAATGATACTGTCTGCTCTAAATCTTGGTGATTTTATGTTTACAAAAGCTTTTTTAAAAATTTCTTGAAATGGAAGTTGTATTGTTTTTATGTTATAAAAAGTTTCTAAGGTTTTAGAAATTGTATCTATTTCTTTTTGAGGAATTCCTTTGTAAGGTAAAATTGCAACTATTTTTTCTTTTAAATTGGTAGAATTATTTTGGTTGCAAGATGCAAATAATAATATAAAAAAAAGTAATGTAAATTTCATTTTTATATTTTAATTGTAGGTAATTTTAAGTTTTTAATTTATTTATGAATTAAAAGAAGTAAATATTAGATATAATTTAATTCATTTTTACTTTTAAATAAATTAAATCTTTAAAATATCAATTATTGTTGCGTTAGTGTATATTTATCTCCATTTGACTTTGTCAATAATAAAGTAGTCCCATTAAAGGTGTAGTTCCATTCTCCAGTTAAAATTAAGGTCCAATCAAACTCAGCTGTCCAAGCGCATCCGTTCTCGAATGTCATTGTGTTTCCTGCAATTAAATAGGTTCCGCTGCAAAGTGCTGGAAACTTATCTATTGTACTTTGACCATTAAATACGCCATTATTTAAATTTAATTGAACATTTGAAGTTATTCCATTTCGTTCAAAAACTCCTAAATAATTTCCATTAGTAGTTGTTGGAATTGAAACTTCTGTTTCATTCTTACTACAACTAAGCATACTACTTAATAATGTTATGAATAAATAGAATTGTGCTTTCATGATATTTAAATTTTAGTGTTTCTTGTTTTTAAAATGTTTTATAGCTCAATTATAAATTTTTTTCTAATTAAAATGAATTTAATACTATGAAAACCAGAATTAGCCCAGATTGCAATGTAAATCCTTTTTTTAATTGCTTTGGGTTAAAACCCAAAGCAATTGAAAAAAGATTGGAATGTAAAGTTGGATTATCGATTGTTAAAATGCCCAAGCCATTTGCTTCAAATAATTAAAATATTACCATATTTGAACTCTCAAACTATCTGGCTGATGCATTGGTGTTCCTGGATTTATATTAAAAGTTTTATAAAATTCTGGAACGTTTGCCAAAGGTCCATTTATTCTAAATTCGGCTGGTGAATGCACATCGGTCATTACTTGTTGCGCCAAAGCTTCTTTAGTATTATTTACCATCCAAGCGTATCCATAAGATAAAAAATAACGCTCGTTGGGTGTTAAACCGCTAATTTTTTCGTTGTTTTTAAACTGTTTGGTTTTTTTAAATGCTTCGTAACCCATTACTACTCCACCTAAATCGGCAATATTTTCGCCTTGTGTTGCATCGCCATTTACATTTTTATCGCCAACTTTAAACTTGCTGTATTGTGACACAATTAATTGCGTTTTTTGCTTAAATTTCTTTAAATCTTCTGCTGTCCACCAATTGTTTAGGTTTCCTTTATCGTCGTATTGACTTCCTTGATCATCAAATCCATGCGTAATTTCGTGACCAAATGTTGAGCCTCCAATTATTCCGTAAAGTATGGCATCATCTGGCATTCTACCTTCGTAACCTGGAACTAAAATGTTACATGCTGGAACGCAAATTTCGTTATTACTTGGGTTGTAATAGGCATTGTAAGTTTGAGGATACATTCCCCATTCGGTTCTATCAACTGGTTTTCCGTATTTTTTTGTCATTTCATTATAACTCCATTTGTTGGCTTCCATAACGTTTTTACAATACGAATTTTTATCAATTGTAATGCTGCTTAAATCTTTCCATTTGTCTGGATAACCTACTTTCATTACAATTTTACTCAATTTATTAAGTGCTTTAACTTTAGTTTCTTCGCCCATCCAATCAAGTTTTTTAATTCTTTCTGCATATACGTCGCGGATGTTATTTCCAATTTCTAATAGCTTTTCTTTAGAACCTTTTGGTAAATATTCATCTACATAAACTTGACCAATTAATTCGCCAAGCGAACCATCAGTTTGTTCTACAATTCGTTTCCATCTTGGTTTTTGAACTTTTACGCCATTCATAACCGTAGAATAAAATTTAAAATTTTGATTTTCTAAATCGGTTGTTAAAAACGAAGCGTAGGTATTTACTAAATCCCATTTTAAATACGTTTTCCAATCTTCTATAGCATATGATTTTAACATTCCGTTCATTGCTTTATAAAATTCTGGTTGACCAACAATTACAGAATCGGCTTTAGAAATTCCAAAATCTTTTATAGTTTCGTTCCAGTTAATATTTGGCGTAAGCGAGTTTAATTGACTTATACTCATTTTATTGTAATTAGCCAAAGGATCACGAAGTGCTTCTAATTTTCTAGATGATTTTGCTAATTCTGTTTCCAATTTCATTAAAGAAGTAGCGTTTTTAATTGCAACATCAGATTTTTGTCCTACCAATTCCATCATTTTTTGAACATGCAAAACATATTCTTTTCTAATTGTAGTTGTTTCAGCATCAGTATTAAAATAATAATCACGATTGCCTAAACCTAAACCACCTTGATACAAAATAATTGCATTTTTAGATGAAATTTTATCGTCTTGACCAACATACAATCCAAATGCTGCGCCAGAACCTAAAGTGTGTAAATGTCCAATAGTTTTTAATAAACTTGGAACATCTTTAATGGCGTCAATTGTTGCAAACTCTGATTTTAAAGGTGTAATTCCTTGTTTATTAATAGTTATAGAATCCATTCCAGAAGCATAAAAATCTCCAATTTTTTGTTTATTAGAACCTTTTTCTGCATTGGCTTTCGCCGATTTTTCGCAGATGGATTTTATTTGATTGTTGATTGTGTCTTGAATGGTTCTAAAAATTCCGTTTCCTTTTTCAGATGATGGAATTGGATGGTTTTTAATCCAACCGCCATTGGCATATTTAAAAAAATTATCTGATGGATTTATAGTAGTATCTCTATTGGTTAATAATGGATCTACAAATGGAGTTTCTTTTTTGTTACAACTTGCAATACTTAAAGTTACAAGCGAAAGAATTGTGATTTTTTGAATTATTTTCATATAATGGTTAGTTTATTGATAATTAGTATTAGATTAATAAAAATTGTTACCAAATTTAATGAAATTTGTTGTTTTACCTAATTATTTTTTTGAAGAAATTTTTATATAAAACTTCTAAACAATTTTCATCTTAAATTTGAAATTAAATTATATATATTTGGTTTAAAATTATTTATTATGGTAGCGTTACAATTAAAATTACAAAGTAATTTTTCTACTGAAGAATTTACGTTAGTTGATTTAAATTTATTAAATACTTCTAAAAATAAATTAGAAAAAGCTTATGCTGACTTAAAAAGTGGAAATGCACAGTTTTGTTCTATAGAAGAATTGGATTTATTACTTGATATAACTTTTTCTAAATATGACAGTTTATAAACATAAAACTAAAAAACGTAAAAAATGTTTTGGAGTAAAAAACAAAAATTACCTGTTACAATTGATGATAAAGAATGGATTGAAGAAAGTTTACTTTTTCTTCGAGAAAATTTTAGTGCAGAACATTTTGACAATTTGGAAACTATAACACCTACAAAGGATTTTTACAATACTACTTTTAAAGGTAATGAAGAAGATGCTGAATTTATCTTAAAAAGAACAATGGAAATTATGGTTATAAAAGATATTGAAATTAATCTTGAATTTTTTTCTGATCAACCAATAGAAATGGCAGATGGTACAATTTTATCAACACCAGCAGATATAAATGGCTCGTGGAAAAGTGCCACAGGATTTTATGAGGATAAAAATGATAAAAAGACGATATATATTGAAAGAAATCAATTAAAAAACACCGTTTCTTTAATTGCTACAATTTCCCATGAATTATCTCATTTAATTTTATTGGGAGAAAATAGAATTGAAGAGAACGACGAGTATTTAACAGATTTGACTGCAATTGCTTACGGATTTGGAATATTTATTGGGAATTCTAGATTCCAACATTCAACTTTTCAAAACTCAACTAACTTTGGATGGCAAATGAGTAATCAAGGTTATTTACCAGAACAGATAATTGCATATTCAATGGCTTGGTTGTCAAAACATAGAAAAGAATCAACTGATTACAAAAAATTCCTAAATAAAACAATAGAAAAATACTTCACACAAAGTGAAAATTATTTAAAATTAGACAAATAATTAAAACAGTATATATATTTGGAAAAAATATATTGTGATTGCTCTAGGTTGTTATTAATTAATCAAATAATAAAAATAATTTTTATAATAACATTAGCATTAACGACGTTGTTAAAGTATTAAATTGCACCAAAAAAAAATAGCTAAATGGACAAAATCAAAATACTTTGGATTGATGACGAGATTGATTTATTAAAACCACATATTATATTTTTAGAAAAAAAGAATTATGAAGTAACCACTTGCAACAATGGTAGAGACGCTGTTGATGTTTTTGCCGAAAATAATTTTGATATAGTTTTCCTAGACGAAAATATGCCTGGAATGAGCGGACTTGAAACGCTTGCAGAAATTAAAGAAAAGAAATCTTCTACACCTGTAATAATGATTACAAAAAGTGAAGAAGAATATATTATGGAAGAAGCAATTGGTTCTAAAATTGCCGATTACCTTATTAAACCTGTAAATCCAAATCAGATTTTATTGAGTTTGAAGAAAAATTTAGATCATTCTAGATTAATTTCAGAAAAAACTACTTTAGATTACCAAAAAGAATTCCGAAAAATAGCAATGGAATTATCAATGGTAAATTCTTATGAAGATTGGATTGAATTGTATAAGAAACTCATTTTTTGGGAATTAGAACTAGAAAGCATTGAAGATTCTAACCTTGTTGCCATTCTTGAATCTCAAAAAGTAGAAGCCAATACGCAATTCGGAAAATTTATAGAACGCAATTACGAAGATTGGTTTGAACCAAAAGCAGACAAACCTATTCTTTCTCATAATTTATTTAGAGAACTTGTTGTACCAGAATTGGTAAAAAAAGACAAACCAGTTTTATTTGTAGTTATAGATAATTTACGTTACGATCAATGGAAAGTTTTTGAAAGTGTGGTAAACAATCATTACAAATTAGAGAAAGAAACTCCTTATTTTGCTATGCTTCCAACAGCAACTCAGTATGCAAGAAATGCCATTTTCTCTGGATTAACTCCGCTAGAAATGGAAAAACAATTTCCACAATACTGGAAAAATGATGTAGAAGATGGTGGAAAAAATTTATATGAAGCTGAGTTTTTAACAGCACATTTAAAACGTTTGGGTTTAAACATAAAGCAAGATTATTTTAAAATAACCAATTTGGCTTCTGGTAAAAAACTTGCCGAAAACTTTAAAGGTTTAAAAGACAATAATTTAGTTACAGTAGTTTACAACTTTGTAGATATGCTTTCGCATGCCAAAACAGAAATGGATGTTGTAAAAGAATTGGCATCAGATGATAAAGCATATCGTTCTCTAACTTTGAGTTGGTTTAAAAATTCTCCTTTGTTAGAAATTATCCAGCAAGCACAAAAATTAGGATTTAAATTAATAATTACAACCGATCACGGAACTATTAATGTAAAAAATCCGTCAAAAGTAATTGGAGATAAAAATACAAGTTTAAATTTACGATACAAAACAGGACGTAGTTTAAGCTTTGAAGACAAAGATGTATATTTTGTAAAAGATCCAAAACGTATTGGATTACCAACTATTAATATGAGTAGTTCGTTTATTTTTGCAAAAAACGATTTGTTTCTGGCGTATGTAAATAATTACAATCATTACGTAAGTTATTACAGAAATACCTATCAACACGGAGGAATTTCGCTAGAAGAAGTTATTGTACCATTTTTAGTTTTTAATCCGAGATAAATAGTAATCAGTGTTCAGTATTCAGTAATCTAATAGCTGAATACTGGTCACTAAAAACTGAACACTAGTTTTATGGAAATCATCTTTTCATTACAAGAAATAAACACAGTTGCACAAAAAATACTATCAGAAAATCCAAAAAAAGTAATTCTTTTTAACGGTAATATGGGCGTTGGAAAAACAACTTTAATAAAATTACTTGCTAAAAATCTTGGTGTAAATGATGCTACAAGTAGTCCAACCTTTTCTTTAGTTAATGAATATCAATTACCTAACAATCAATATATTTATCATTTTGATGTTTATAGATTAAAAAATGAAACCGAAGCGTTGGATATGGGAATTGACGACTATTTATATTCTGGAAACTGGTGTTTTATAGAATGGGCAGAAAATATTCCTAATTTAATTCCTTCTGAACATTCTATTATTACTATTGAATTGCTTATAGATGGAAAACGTCTTTTAACTTTGAAATAACTTTTTTTTTATAGGACTATTTTTTTACACCAATTACACGAATTTCCACGAATTTAAAATTTCACGAATTCCTTTAATCTGTGATAATCTGTGATTTCTATCGAATTGCTTACAGATGGAAAATGTCTTCTTAAATTGACTTATTTTTTTTACACGCCTTTTTTTTCACGAATTTCACGAATTAGCACGAATTAAATATTTCACTAATTCCTTTAATCTGTGATAATCTGTTATATCCGTTAAATCTGTGGCAAAAAATCGAGATTCTTCCTGCGTCAGAATGACAAGTTTGCGAAGAAAATAAGGCAAAATTTCGAATGCTTCTTCATCAGAAATTAATTTACCATAAAATTCGTGAACTATTAAAAGTAAAATAATTAGTGAAAATTCGTGAAATTCGTGTGAAATAATAATATATTTTTAATCTAAAAATAAACAATTTACCCTAAAATTCGTGAACTATTTAAAGCAAAATAATTCGTGAAAATTCGTGAAATTCGTGTGAAATCATAATACGTTTATCAATTAAAAATAATCAATTTACCCTAAAATTCGTGAACTATTAAAAGCAAAATAATTAGTGAAAATTCGTGAAATTCGTGTGAAATCATAATACACTTTTCAATTAAAAATAATTAATTTATTAATAAATTCGTGAACTATTAAAAGCAAAACAATTCGTGAAACCTGTCTGTCGACATAAAGATTCTTGTGAAACCATTTTAAATTTTGGAAATTAAAATTGTTTTTTCGTAACTTGTGCCAATATATTGTAATCTATGTCATTATCACCATTTACAAGACAACAACTACTTCCACAAGAAGAAAAACTAGAAATTGCACGTCATAAAAGCGAACTTTTTATAGGAATTCTCAAAGAAACTAGCTATCAAGAACGACGCATTTGTCTAACTCCAGATGCAGTTAATTCGCTTACATTTCATGGTCACCGAGTTTTAATTGAATCTGGCGCAGGAGAATCTTCTAGTTATTCAGACAAAGAATATAGCGATGCTGGTGGCGAAATTACAAACGATACTCAAAAAGTGCTTTCCTGTCCTATACTATTAAAAGTAGAACCACCAACTATGACAGAAATTGAAATGATGAACAATGGTTCAATAATCATTTCGGCAATTCAGTTAAAAACTCGAAAAAAAGAATATTTTGAAGCACTAACCAAAAAGAAAATTACCGCATTAGCATTCGAATATATAAAAGATGAAGATGGTTCATTCCCAGCTGTAAAATCTCTAAGTGAAATTGCAGGAACAGCGTCAATACTAGTCGCAGCCGAATTAATGATAAACAATCAATTTGGTAAAGGATTATTATTTGGTAATATAACTGGCGTTCCACCAACCGAAGTTGTAATTCTTGGCGCAGGAACAGTAGGCGAATTTGCTGCAAGAACCGCAGTTGGACTTGGAGCAAGCGTAAAAGTTTTTGATAATTCAATAACTAAATTGCGAAGATTACAAAACAATTTAAACCAACGCGTTTTCACATCAACCATTCAACCCAAAGCACTTTTAAAAGCACTTCGTCGTTGCGATGTGGCCATTGGCGCAATGCGAGGCAAAGATCGTTGTCCGGTTGTAGTTACAGAAACCATGGTAGAACACATGAAAAAAGGCGCAGTAATTGTAGATGTAAGTATCGATACTGGCGGTTGTTTCGAAACTTCAGAAATTACAACTCACGAAAAACCAACATTCATAAAAAACAATGTAGTTCACTATTGCGTACCTAATATTCCATCGCGATATTCTAAAACAGCTTCGCTTTCCATTAGCAATATAATTACACCATATCTTATTCAAATTGCCGAAGATGGTGGCATTGAAAGCGCGCTTCGATGCAATAAAGGACTTAAAAACGGAGTGTATTTATATCACGGAATCCTTACCAACAAAGCCATTGGCGATTGGTTTAACCTTCCAGATAGCGATATAAATTTAATAGTTTTTTAGTATTTTAAGTAGCAAATGGCTTGGTCTTTATCTATTATGGCAATTCCTGCTGTACATTCCAATTTTATTAAAAAAGAAAATTTTTTTAATAAAGATTTCCATTTCCATCAGGGCTAAATGATAATGTTTTTCGCCTTTTTACAAACTTTTTTCAAAACAATAATCATATAAAATTTTAAAAAACTACTTTTGCAAAAATATTTTTTTAAATGAAATTTTATCAACGATTTGCCTACTATTTAATCGGATTTGTAATAGGATGTTTCTTTGTTGCACTAGTACTTTCTGGTAAAGATACACGATGCAGTTATTTTCCTAATGCACGAGTTTTAAACGACTTACGCAACAAACCATTTCAATACAGTATAGAAGCATCAAGAAAATTATCCGAAGATTGGATAGATACCATAGACATAAAAAATACTTTAACCTATGGCGACATAGATTTTGATAAAAGTAACAAAGTTTACGAAAAAGGAAAATTGTATATAATTGAAGGTCAAACAACAAAAAAAGATACCATTACACTTAGAGTAATAAACTATAAAAGTAAAGCAGTATTAGACGATATTATTAGAAAAAAATAAATTTTAAATTGTTTTAATGAATCAAGAAGAAATAAAATTAAGAGTAATTCCAGCTACAGGTTTATTAGTAGCAATTTATTGTTTTTGTATTTGGATGTCTCAAGATTTTTATCCAGAAAATGCTTTTGGTTATGCACTATTTGGAGCCATTGTAGTTGCAATATGCTTTTATTTTACTATAATTGGTATGCAAACTGGAGAAGAATTTAACGAATCACTAACAGTAAAATTAAAATATGGAATGATGCCAACTGCTCTTGTTGGTCTAATTTCTTTTGTATTATTTATTGTAGTAACTACTTATTTAACAATTTTATATTCTAACATAAAAGAAAAAGAACTTAAAGCTTTTGGTAAAATAACAACAGGCGAAATAATTTCTGGCTATTCATTAACTGGTAAAAATGCAATAGGAGTTTATGATGTTACTGTAGAATATAGACTCGATGATGGAGAATTAATAAAAGCATACACAAGAGTTTCTCCACAAGAATTTTCAGATTATTATGTTGGTAAAGAGGTTAATGTAATTTATTCCTCTAAAAATCATAAACTTATAGATTTACTAACAAATGATGATGAAATTAAAACATATATAAAGGTTGATAACAAAGAAATTCAAATTAAAAATTTAATTAAATTATTAAGTTTAAATCAATCTCAAGTTGGAATATATTTAAATAGTATATCCTATTCTTGGCAATATAATTCTATTAATAAAAGTTGGGAGAATCGTCAAAAAGATATTTTAATTCAAATAGAATCTCAAAATTCTGTAAATTATATAACTACTAAAATTAGTCCAGAAAAATTAAATAGTGAAATAGATTCTTTAAAATTTAATAGAGTACATTTATCACAAACAAAACCGTTAACAGAAAAAGAAAAAACAATTACAAAATTAATAAGCTCAGATGGAACTTATGAAGATAATAAATTTTTATTACTAATAAAAACTCTTCCAGTTGGTGGCAATATTCAAAAAATTGCAACAATTATAAACGTTTCTAAAAAGTAAAATTAATTAACAACTTTACTACGTCTTTTTCTTTCGGTAGAAATTAAATCCAATTCTCTATTAGTTTGTCCAGCCACAGATGTATTTTCTTGTGCTCTTCTAATTAAGTAAGGCATCACATCTCTAACTGGTCCAAAAGGTAAATATTTAGCATTATTGTATCCGTTTGCAGCTAAATTGTAACTAATATTATCACTCATTCCATACAATTGACCAAACCAAACTTTGGTATCGTTTTTAGAAATATTATTTTTTTGCATTAAATTCATCAATAAATACGAACTTTCTTCGTTGTGAGTTCCTGCAAAAATTGCCATTCTGTCAATATGTTCCATCATGTATTTTACAGCAGCATCATAATTTTCATCAGTTGCTTCTTTACTTTTACATATTGGTGTAGGATAATCTTTTTCTAATGCACGTTTATGTTCTTTTTCAATATACGCACCACGAACCAATTTCATACCAATATGAAAATTTTCTGTTTTTGCAATTTCGTGCAACGATTTTAAATAATCCAATCTATCCCAACGGTACATTTGAAGCGTATTAAAAACTATTGCTTTTTCTTTATTGTATTTTCGCATCATGTTGGTAACTAGTTCGTCAGCTGCATCTTGCATCCAACTTTCTTCTCCATCTACAAGTAACAAAACATCTTTTTCGTGAGCTGTTTTACAAATTAATTCAAATCGTGCTACAACTCTATTCCATTCTGCAACTTCTTCATTTGTAAGTTGTTGCTTCTCTCCTATTTTGGTATATAAGTCCAATCTTCCTAATCCAGTTGGTTTAAAAACGGCAAACGGAATTGCTTCTTTTTCTTTGGCAAACTCAACAGTTTTTAAAGTCATCTCTAACGCTGCATCAAATTGTGATTCTTCTTCTTTTCCTTCTACAGAATAATCTAAAACTGATGAAACACCTTTGGTATACATTTTATCAACCACAGAAAGACAATCTTGTTCATTTGTACCGCCACAAAAATGATCAAAAACCGTAGCTCTAATTATTCCTTCAACTGGTAAATGTAATTTTAATGCAATGTTTGTTAACGAAGTTCCAATTTTTACCAATAATTGATTAGCAATCAATTTGAAAAGAAAATAAGCTCTATTCAATTCATTTTTAGATTTTAAAGCAAAAGCAACTTCGGTATTATTGAAAATTTTATTCATTGTAATTTTATTTTTGCACAAATATAATAAGACTGAAATAAATATTTATTAAAATTAACCTTATTTTTAAGCTATAAATTGATATTTATGCAATCAATTTTAGTGATTTTATATAATTTGACATTATTTTGAATTAAGAATAAACGTTGTCTTTTAAATTTAAAACAACCCATTTTTTATCACTATTTAATTTAAAAGTGCCAATGTGTTCTTTGTTCCATTCTTGTGGAGAAATTAAAGAAAGAAAATTACTTCCATCTTTACCTATATATAAATGATAAATTTCTCCAATTACAGGTTCAAATGAAAATTTAGAATTGTAAACCAACTCGTTCCATTCATATTCTTTCATTAAATCTTCATATTGAGATTTAAGTTCGTTAAACTTATTTTCAAATATTTTATTTACATTGGTAACACCTCTACTTTTCCAAGAAACTATATCGTCTACTTTAATAATTGGTGCGCCAACACTTGTGGAATAAGGTAATAATGCTGCGTTATAACCTTCATTTTCATTATAAACAACATTATCTGGTCTTTTACTTTTAATCATTTTTTAACGTTTAGAAATTTTATTATTAGAAATTGCTCGTTGCATATTACATTTAAAACGATCAATTCCTTCTACTCTTTTAGCAGTATGCTTGGTTTTACAATTTTCAACTCGTTCGCGCCATAATTTATAACTTCTAAATTTTAACTCTTTTTTCATCAAAGCTTTTACATTATCTTCTGTAAGCCCAAATTGAAATTTTATAGCGTCAAATGGTGTTCTGTCTTCCCAAGCCATTTCTATAATTCTATCTATTTGAATTTCAGATAAATTATTTTCATCTATTGATGCAATTATTGGTTTCAAATTACTATTGTTTAACTTTTATTGTGAATTATTAAACAAAAGTAAACAATTTTACTTAATTTAAAAAATTATGAAGATTAAAATAAATTGATTTTAATTTTTCAATGGCAAAATATTAATGCTACTTTTGTTCTAAATTTGAATTTATGCAATCAATCTCTGCCAACGGATATTCTATTTACTTCAATGAAAATGGATACGAACAACTTAATAAAACCATTTTAGAAAATAATTATTCTTCTATTTTTATTTTAACAGACGAACATACTAACGAATTATGTTTACCTAAACTATTACCAAATTTAGCCACAGAAATTAGCATAGAAATAATAGAAATTGAAGCTGGAGAAAGCATTAAAAATATTATAACTTGTTCTGAATTATGGTCAATTTTATCAGATTTAGGCGCAGATAGAAAAAGTATTTTAATCAATCTTGGTGGTGGAGTTGTTACTGATATTGGAGGATTTGTTGCTTCTACTTTTAAAAGAGGAATCGATTTTATTAATATCCCAACAACTTTACTTGGAATGGTTGACGCTTCTATTGGTGGAAAAAATGGTGTAGATTTAGGAAATCTAAAAAACCAAATAGGAACTATAAATGTGCCAAAACTTCTTGTAATTGATAGTTCGTTTTTAGAAACTTTATCGCAGAAAGAAATGAAATCTGGATTGGCAGAAATGCTAAAACATGGTTTAATTTATGATGAACTTTACTGGAAGCAATTTTTAAATTTATCAGATATTGATTTTTCCAAATTTGATACCTTAATATACAGATCAATTGAAATTAAAAACGAAATAGTAACACAAGATCCAACCGAAAACGGAATTAGAAAAGCATTAAATTTTGGTCATACACTTGGTCACGCAATAGAAAGTCATTTTTTAGAAACTAAAAATGCATTACTTCACGGAGAAGCAATTGCTATAGGAATGATTTTAGAAAGTTACTTATCTAAAGAAAAAAAAATACTTTCTAACGAAGAGTATCTTGAAATAAAATCTGTTTTAAAAAGTATATATAAAGAACATCTTTTTAGTGAAACCGACATCAATTCTATCATTGAATTACTCATTCACGATAAAAAAAATGAATACGGAAAAGTACAATTTGCCTTAATTGAAAAAATTGGAAAATTTATGTTACATCAATCTGTTGAAAATGAGTTAATTATATATAGCTTTAACGATTATAAATCTTAACATTATTTTTATGTAAATTTTTGGTTTTCGCTAATTTTATTTTTTAAATTTGCACTAATGATAAATAATAGTTACGCTACTTTTAATAAATTTTTCTTACAAGAACTTTCAAATGCTTTTCAACTTTTGATAGCAACTTTCTTGGTTATAATTGAAACTACAACAGCTTTATTTTTTCAAACTAACAAAACAGTTGCTATTAAGTTACCTATAATTTACGCTAACATTAGAGTTTGAATTTTAAATTAATATCAGTTTAATTTTTAATCCATTTGTAAATAAAACAAACTCAATGAACACTAAATATTTCGATTTAATAAATCAAACCTACTACTTTCCTCAAGAAGAATTTACTTTAAACAAAGACAATGCACTTCAATTTCATAATATAGATTTAATGAAATTGGTAGAAGAATATGGTACACCTTTAAAATTTACTTATTTGCCTCAAATTTCCAATAACATTAAAAGAGCCAAAAACTGGTTTAGAAATGCGATGGAAAAAAATAAATATGAAGGTAAATATTACTATTGTTATTGTACAAAAAGCTCTCATTTTCAATATATTATGAATGAAGCTTTTAAAAATAATATTCATATAGAAACTTCTTCTGCCTATGATATTAATATTGTAGAAAATTTATTAGAAAACGGAAAAATTAATAAAAGTACCTACATTATTTGTAACGGTTTTAAAAGAGATCAATACATAACTAATATTGCTAGATTAATAAATAATGGTCACAAAAATGCCATTCCAATTATTGATAATTATGAAGAGTTAGATTTACTTCAAGCAGAAATTAAAGGAAAATTTAAAATTGGAATTAGAATTGCTGCCGAAGAAGAACCAAAATTTGAATTTTATACTTCTCGATTAGGAATAGGTTATAAAAATATTGTAGCTTTTTACAAAAAGCAAATTCAAGAAAATGACAAATTAGAATTAAAAATTCTTCATTTTTTTATCAATACCGGAATTAATGATACTGCCTATTATTGGAACGAATTAGTAAAATGTATTAAAGTATATATTGCATTAAAAAAAGAATGTCCATCGCTAGACGGATTGAACATTGGTGGTGGTTTTCCTATTAAAAATTCGTTAGCATTTGAATATGATTACCAATATATGATTGACGAAATTATCAATCAAATAAAAATTGCTTGCGAAGAAGCAGAAGTTGATGTTCCTAATATCTTTACAGAATTTGGTTCGTTTACTGTTGGAGAATCTGGTGGAGCAATTTATCAAGTTTTGTATCAAAAACAACAAAATGATAGAGAAAAATGGAACATGATTGACAGTTCATTCATAACCACTTTACCTGATACTTGGGCAATTAATAAACGTTTTATAATGTTAGCAATTAACAGATGGAACGATCAATATGAACGCGTTTTACTTGGCGGAATGACTTGTGATAGTGATGATTACTACAATAGTGAACAAAATATGAACGCCATTTATTTGCCTAAATACAATAAAGAAAAACCTTTATATATTGGATTTTTTAATACTGGAGCATATCAAGAAACTATTGGTGGTTATGGTGGTTTACATCACTGTTTAATCCCGCAACCACAACATATTTTAATAGACAGAGATGAAAATGGTATTATTGCCACAGAAGTTTTTTCTGAACAACAAACCTCAGATGATGTATTGAAAATATTAGGTTATACTAAAAAACAAGAAGAGGTTTTACATAAATAATACCAATAAATAATTTTGATTGTATCACAAAATAGTTTTTCTTTGAACAACTAACTACAAATAAATTTAATAATAACAGAATCTGAAATAAATTCAGATTAAAACTAAAAAAATGAGTAAAGGACCAATTAGCCAATTTATTGAAAAGCATTATTTGCATTTTAATTCAGCATCACTTGTAGATGCTGCCAAAGGTTATGAAGATCAATTAGCCAAAGGTGCCAAAATGATGGTAACAATGGCTGGAGCAATGAGTACAGCCGAGATTGGAAAGATTTTTGCCGAAGTTATTCGTCAAGACAAAGTACAAATAATTTCTTGTACTGGCGCCAATCTTGAAGAAGATATTATGAATTTAGTGGCACATTCTCACTATGAAAGAGTTCCAAATTACAGAGATTTAACACCTCAAGAAGAATGGGATTTACTAGAAAGAGGATTAAATCGAGTAACTGATACTTGCATTCCAGAACATGAAGCGTTTAGACGTTTACAAAAACATATTTATGCTATTTGGAAAGATGCCGATGATAAAGGTGAACGTTATTTTCCTCATGAATTTATGTATAAAATGTTACTTTCTGGTGTTTTAGAAGAATATTACGAAATAGATTTAAAAGACAGTTGGATGTATGCTGCGGCAGAAAAAAACCTTCCAATTATTGTTCCAGGTTGGGAAGACAGTACTATGGGAAATATCTTTGCATCTTATGTAATTAAAGGAGAATTAAAAGCTTCTACAATGAAATCTGGTATAGAATATATGGTTTTCTTGAGCGATTGGTATCCTAAAAATAGCGCCAATGGCGTTGGATTTTTCCAAATTGGTGGAGGAATTGCTGGTGATTTTCCAATATGTGTTGTTCCAATGTTATATCAAGATTTGGAAATGACAACAGTACCTTTTTGGAGTTATTTCTGTCAAATTTCCGATTCTACTACTAGTTATGGTTCGTATTCTGGAGCAGTTCCAAACGAAAAAATAACTTGGGGAAAATTAGATATTACTACTCCAAAATTTATAATAGAATCTGACGCAACAATTGTTGCACCACTTATATTTGCTTATTTATTAGATTTATAAAAGAATAAAATTGTATGAAAAGAGTTATTGTTGATTACGCAAAACTAACCGGAGATATTTTGAACCTTTTGGTAGAAAAATTTCCTGAAGGATATGACGATTCCGACATTATCCGATTTAGAAATGCTCAAAATGAGTTAATTGAAGCTGTAGAAGTGAAAACTGAAGATACTATTTATTTAGTAAAAGTTAGTACAAAACTAGCCAGCAGAATGGAAAAATATGATGAAGAAGATGATATAGATTCTGTAATTGAACCAATTATTCCAGTTGCAGGATTGGATGATGATGAAGATGCTTCTGATGACGATGATGAAGAAATAGATTTATTAAAAGACAAAGGTGGATCAGACGAAGGTGATGAAAATGACGATGATGACGACGATTTTGACGAAGAACCATCAGGTAATTTTGATGACGAAGAAGAAGAAGATTAAATTGAAGTACGATGTTTGAAATACGAATTACGAAGTTTTAATAATAGTATTTTCAAAAATGTTTTAATATTTAAAATCCCAAATTCCAATATTTATAGGAATTTGGAATTTTTTTTACTTCGTACTTCTAACCTCGTACCTCAAACTTTCCACATTACAAATATCTTTCCTCAAAAATTCGCTGATGATGATTTTGATGTCCAATAATTATAAAACCTACTGCTCTAACTGACATTGGTTTGTTAGATGCAGTTCCAATTCTAAGCATTTCGTCTTCGGTAAAATCTTTGAAAAGTAATAATGTTGAATGTCTCACAGCAGATAATTCTGTAAGCAAACTCATTAATGTTCTATGGTTTCCTTTGGCTTCTCTAGCATAATCGTTTTCTTCAAATCCTGGCAAAGCTGTTTTATCATTTCTTGCAAAACACAATGCTCTGTAACTAAAAATACGTTCGCAATCTATTAAATGCTGAATAATATCTTTTATTGTCCATTTTCCTTCTGCATAAGCATAATCGTGTTTGTCCATTGGAATATCTTGCACAAAACGAATGAATCTGTGTAACGAAATTTCTAATTCTTCTTGTAAAATTTCATCTTTTAAAGTTGATAAATAATCTTTGTAAAAATCTCCATACTCATTAGATTGAAGTTGATTTGCTCTGTTCATAGTTTTTTAATTTTATTTTTTTAGGCCGAATTTCTACTAGCATTTGTATTGCCAAATAAGGAACGAGTAACTAATTTTTCGAAAATGGCAAGTAAATTTTCATCCTTGCTTCCACTCTTTTTAATTTCATTAATTCTTGACAATGCATATTGCTGAATCATCAATAAAGGTAACACAATATTCTCTCGCATTGTTATAGAAGCTTTTCCATCTGGATAATTTTCCATTAATTCGTTATGATTAGCAATTTTCAATAATAATCTTTTGGTTTCTAAAAATTCGTCAAAAATTATTTGCCAAAAATCTCCAAATTCTGGATCATTTTTTATGTATTGTGTTACAGGAAAATAACATTTTGCCAAAGACATCATACTGTTTTCTAATAAGGTTTTAAAAAATAGTGAATTGTTAAATAATGTTTGCACTTCTTCCCATTGATTGGTGTCTTCAAAATATTTTAATGCAGTTCCAACTCCAAAAAAACCTGGAACATTCTGCTTCATCTGACTCCAAGAACCAACAAAAGGTATAGCTCGCAAGTCGGCAAAGTTTAATTTATTATCACTATTTCTCTTGCTTGGTCGACTTCCAATATTGGTTTTAGAATAATAATTCAACGTACTCATTTGCTCCAAATAAGGAATAAACTTTGGATGATTTTTAAAACTCAAATATTTTTGATAACCAATTAATGCCAATTCATCAATTAAAGATTTGTCTTTTTCTGATAAATTATTTTCCTCTTTACTAAAAATTTCATTTGAAACTCCGGCGCTTAAAAGATTTTCTAAATTATATCTACAAGAATCTAATGTTCCAAAATTTGAACTAATAGTTTGACCTTGAATGGTTAATTGAATTTCTTGATGTTCAATATTTGTTCCTAATGAAGCATAAAACTTATGTGTTTTTCCACCACCACGAGCTGGTGGACCACCACGACCATCAAAAAATATAACTTTTATTCCATATTTTCTAGAAATTTTGGTAATTGCTTCTTTTGCTTTAAAAATTCCCCAATTGGCCATTAAATAGCCACCATCTTTTGTACCATCAGAGAAACCTAACATTACTGTTTGTTTATTTCCTCTATTTTTCAAATGATTTTTATAGGTTTTATTAGTATATAATTGTTCCATAATTGCATCTGCGTTATGCAAATCATCAATTAATTCAAAAAGTGGAACTATGTCTACAGTTGGATTTTCCCAATCGCAAAGTTTAAAAAATGTCAATGTTTCCAATACGTTTAAAGCACTTTCATTGTTGCTTATTATGTATCGGTTTGCTCCTAGTTCGCCATTTTTTTCTTGAATTTCTTTAATCGCAACTATAGATTGAATGGTGTTTTTGGTCATTTCATCATCAAAATCATCTGTTGAAATTGTTTCAGAAATTTTAGAGAGTAAATTAAAACGTTCATCTTCTGATAATGAAAAATAATTTTTTAAATCAGAATTTTTACTTTCCAAATGACTAAAAATTGTTTTAATTACTTGATTATGAATTTTGCTATTCTGACGAATATCTAAAGATGCAAAATGAAACCCAAAAGTTGTAACCTTATTAATTAAGTCAATAATTTCATCAATATAAAGCGATTGATGTTTTTCTATGCAAATAGTTTTAACTAAATTTAGCTTATCTTTAAGTTCAGGTAAAGTTATGTAAATACTTCCATCAGAATAAAATACAGATCGATAGAGTTTATTTTCAATTTCTTGAATTATAATTTCTATTCCAGAAAAAGTTAATTTTCTTCTTAATTTTCTAATGTCATTATAATAACATTTTAAAATTGAAGTTCGCAATCTATTGGCAACTTTTAAAGTAATTTCTGTTGTTACAAATGGGTTTCCATCTCTATCGCCACCAGGCCAAAATCCTAAATTTATAATTGAGTTTTTTATAATTTTTTCTTGAAAAATATTTTTTTGCAAAAACTGAATCATTTCTCCACTTGTTTGATAAAACACGTTTTCCAAATACCAAATTAAACTTACAGCTTCATCAAGTGGCGTTGGTTTTTCTTTTTTAATAAAAGGTGTTTTACCAAGTTGTGCTAATAATTCTTTTATTTTAGTTAAATTATTTTCTCTAATTGCATCAGTTAAATCGGTTATAATTCCTAATACAGATCCAGGATAAAATTGAGTTGGATGCGCTGTTAAAACTGTTCTAACGTTGAAATTTTCTAAAAAATGTAATAACTCTTTTTGCTTATTTTCTGCTTCAACTTTATCTTTAACTTCTCTTAGCGAACCATTTCCTTCCAAGTTATTTACTACAGAAAATGCTGCATCTTCAATGGCATCAAAAAGTACAATTTGACGTTCTATATATTGAATAAATCGAAATAGTAAATCTATTTCTTCTTCATCAGAAACTGCTCCTAAAAACTTTTGAGAAAAAGAATTTACAATTTCAATTGGACTTAAATTATTTTTTAAACCAGTATCACAAACTTCTGAAAAAAGTGGCAATAAAACTCCTGTATTGTCAATAGAATCAAATGGTAAAGTAATAAATACACTGTTGTATATTTGATATTTAGAAATCACATTTTCATTATAACGTTCAATTTTTGGAAGTGTATACATAAATTATTTTTTATTATTTGTAATTCCAATTATAACACCAAAATTACCATCAGTTTGTATCCAATTTGCTTTAGGACAATACGTTCTAGAAACAAATCCGTCTAAATATAATGCATTTTTACATCCTTTATTTTTGAAAAATTGAGCAAATTCATAAAAATTTATTTCCTTTTTAGACATTGCAAAAATCACTTCATTGTTTGGCAAAACTCCTACTCCATTTCTAATGTTTAAATTGGTTGATTTTTCATTAAACGAAGCATGAATTTCTCCATTTATCACTAACATTGGTCCAGATTGTGTTGCGTATTTAACTTGATTATTTTGAATATAATCTTCTGTATTACAAATAATTGGTATGTTTTTATCTGTCAAATAAAAAACTCCATTAGGTTTTAAATAGAAATTTCCATTTCCGTTTAACGTGTCAATTTTACTCTTTAAAACATTATTTTCTATAAATAAACCTTGTGGTGAATGGTCTTTTTTATACATTCCTCCATTAGTGGCAAAAAGTAATTTTTTTTTTTGTGATTTTAAATAGTTATTTAAATTTTCTATACTTCCAAAATTTATTTCTTTATCGTTTTTATAATACAAT
>JAYVKR010000372.1:0-7785 GCA_043768185.1 Flavobacterium sp. | reverse complement strand
TCTATGCAATCTTGAAGAGCAACACCATTATCACCGTCCAAAGTTACAATAATTTTATAACTATCTGAAATTGATAAGTCTATCAAAAAAATAGTTGGCTTTTCTAGCAAAGCGTCATTTAAAAGTTGTGAAACTTGATCTTTAAATGTCATATTTTTTATAAAAAGAGGCACGCAAAGCGTGCCTCATTATTCATATTTTTTAAATAATGGTGCAAATATACAACTTTTTTTTATAATTAAAAAAATCAATCTTAAATGTTATTTTTTGTACCTTTATAATTCAATATTAAATTGATTAATAAACTTTATCTATTATAATTATGAAAAAAATTCTAATTCCTACAGACTTTTCGGATCACGCTGAATATGCCTTAAAAGTTGCCGCTCAAATTGCTAGAAAAAATGGTGGAGAAATTATCTTACTTCATATGTTAGAATTACCACACGAAGGTAGTGATGCAGTTGGAAGCGGAAGTGATATTCCAGAAATTATGTTTTTTAAAAATGCAGCAATACGACGACTGGAAGATTTAATGGATGAAGATTATCTTGATGGTTTAAAGGTTTCTGAAATTGTTCAATTTGAACTGGCATTTGACGGAATTTTAAAAATTAGTAAAAAAAATGATGTAGATTTAATTGTGATGGGTTCGCATGGCGCAAGCGGATTTAAAGAAATGTTTATTGGTTCTAATGCAGAAAAAGTAGTTAGAAATTCAGATGTTCCTGTATTGATAATTAAACAAGAACAAGATAATTTTCATGTAAACGACTTTGTTTTTGCTTCTGATTTTTCTGATGAAATAAAAAAACCATTTGAAAAGGTGGTAGAATTTGCCAATAAATTCGATTCAAATTTACATTTGGTTATGATTAACACGCCAAATAATTTTAAATCGACAGCAGTTTCTGAAGGAATTATGAAAAAATTTGTTTCTAATTTTAATGTAAGTAAGGTAAAAACTCATATTTATAACGAAACCAATGTTGAAAAAGGAATTTTAAATTTTGCCAACAGCGTAAATGCCGATTTAATTGGAATGAGTACCCACGGCAGAAAAGGACTTTCACACTTTTTTAATGGTAGTATAAGTGAAGATTTGGTTAATCATGCCAACAGACCTGTAGTTACTTTCAAGATTTAAATTTTCTTAAATTTTTAAAAATTCCAAATTCTTATTGAGTTTGGAATTTTTTTTGAAAAATTAAATTTCGTTACAGTTAGACACAAAAAAATCCCACTTAAAAAAGTGAGATTAATTTTGTTGGTCTACTAGGACTCGAACCTAGAAAGACTGCACCAAAAACAGTTGTGTTACCATTACACCATAGACCAAGAAGTGCTTGAATGCGCGTGCAAATTTACTACATATTTTAATTTACGCAACTATTTATTCCTTTTTTATTCAAAAAAAATTTATAATAAGTATAAAATTCTAAAATTTAACATACTAAATAATACTTTTTCTTGTTATACCAACTGTGTTTTTTAGAATTTTTTGTTAACCAATGCTTCATTACGCAAAAAAATAGTTTCTTTGCATTAAAATTAACCTCTCAACATTATATGACAACATTTGACTTTAAAAAGTGGAACACCATTACTGGTTGGTTAGCATTTGCAATAGCACTAGTAACATTTTCACTTACAGTTGAACCTACAATGAGTTTTTGGGATTGTGGCGAATATATTGCTACTGCTGCAAAATTACAAGTTGGTCATCCGCCAGGCGCACCTTTATTTCAAATGCTTGGCGCTTTTTTTGCATTATTTGCTCCAAGTAAAGAGTACATTGCATTGATGGTAAATATGATGTCGGTTTTTTCTAGCGCATTTAGTGTTTTATTTTTATTTTGGTCTTCGTCAATTATATTAAAAAAAGTAATTTCATCTTATACAGAAATAAATAAAGACAACAGCATACTAATTCTTGGAAGTTCATTTGTTGGTGCGTTAACATTAACATTTTCTGATAGTTTTTGGTACAATGCAGTTGAGGCAGAAGTTTATGCAATGGCTACTTTATTTATTGCATTACTATTATGGTTAGGATTGCGTTGGGAAGAAGAAATGCATACGCCAAGAGGAAACAAATGGTTGTTATTGATAAGTTTAGTTGTAGGATTGTCGTTTGGTGTTCACTTTATGGCTTTGTTAACCATTCCATCAATTGGATTTTTATATTACTTTAAAAATTACAAAAAAATTACTGTAAAAAGTTTCATACTTGCCAATATAATAATTGTTGCGGTTTTACTGTTTATATTCAAATTATTACTTCCATACACCATGGCTTTCTTTGGAAAGACTGAAATTTTTATGGTAAATAGTTTAGGATTACCGTTTGATTCAGGAACTATATTTGCTCTTTTATTAATTATTGCTTTCTTTTATTTTAGTTTAAAATACACTAGAGAAAAAGGTCATCCGTTTTACAACACAATAATTCTATGTATATTATTTGTATTAATTGGATTTTCAACTTGGATGATGCTTCCTATTCGCGCCAACGCTAATACTCCAATTAATGAAAATAAACCATCTGACGCAGCAGAAGTTTTGGCGTATTACAATCGTGAACAATATGGTGTAAATCCGTTATTTTATGGACCGCAATTTACAGATGAGTTTGCAGGTTTAGATCCAAATAATCCTTATTTAGATAAAGCTCCTAATTATGAAAGAGATTATAAAACAGGAAAATATGTCATTGTAAATAATTATATTAATGCTGAACAAAATACTGATGATGCTCACAAAACAATTTTACCAAGAATGTGGAGCACTGATAATATTGAAGGATATATAAGCTTTTCTAGTCCACCAAAATTTACCATCAAATCTGATTATAGCGAAGAACAGAAATTAATAGATATTGTTACTGAGTTTAGACAAGCTTATGCCAAAAAAGAAATTGGAACTGAAGGTTATATTGCATTTTTAAAATCGTATGGAGAATATTTAGATATTGAAAAACCATCAACTTGGGACAATCTTAGTTTTATGGTTGAGTATCAATTTGGATATATGTATGGAAGATATTTGTTATGGAATTTCGTAGGAAGACAAAACGACATTCAAGGAAGATATGATAATCTTGACGGAAACTGGATGAGCGGAATTAAATTTATTGATGAATTGCATTTAGGATCTCAAGAAAATTTACCATCAGATATTTTAAACAATAAAGGACGAAACTTTTATTATTTCTTGCCATTTATTTTAGGACTAATTGGTTTAATGTATCACGCTCAAAGAGATTTAAAAAGTTTTTATGTACTTCTAGCTTTGTTTTTATTTACAGGATTAGCATTAAAAATTTACCTCAACGAACGTCCATTTGAACCAAGAGAAAGAGATTACGCGCTTGTAGGATCGTTTTATGTATTTGCCATTTGGATAGGATTTGGAGTATTTGCGTTATATGAAATTTTAAAAGAAAAAATAGCCCCAAGATTATCTGGACCAATAGTTTTAATAGTTTCACTACTTGCTGTACCAAGTTTAATGGCATTTCAAAATTGGGATGACCACGACAGATCAGACAAATACACTTCTATAGCAATGGCTAAACAATATTTAGATTCTTGCGAACCCAACAGTATTCTATACACCATTGGCGATAACGATACATTTCCGCTTTGGTATGCACAAGAAATTGAAGGTTATAGAACCGATATTAAATTGTGTTGTACCAGTTTATTAATGACCGATTGGTACATAGATCAAATGAAAATGAAAACGTATAAAGCTGAAGGTTTACCAATAAATTTTGACAGAAGTCAATATGTTGGCGATAAGCGCGACGGAATTTTATTTGATAAACAAACTGAAAACCGTTGGAATATTAAAGACTTTTTAAATTTTGCCAAAAGCGATAGACAAGAAACTATGGTAGAAATGCAAAGCGGAATGAAATTGCATTTTTTACCAACCAATAAAGTTAGAATTCCAGTTGATAAAAATGTTGTAATTGCTAATAAAGTGGTTAGTTCTAAATATTACGATTCTATTGTACCATTTATTGATATTGATATAAAAGGTGGCGCATTGTATAAAAACAGACTAATGATGCTAGAAGTTTTAGCCAATAATAATTGGAAAAGAGCCACATATTTTAGTCCAGGAAGTTTTGCAGATGATGACTATCTTTGGTTAAAAGATTATTTACAATTGGACGGAATGGTGTACAAGCTTGTGCCAATAAAAAATGTATATAAAGAAGAAAATTATCCAGATATGGGACAAATAGATTCTGAAAAATTATACACAACTGTTATGAAATGGGATTGGGGAAATGGTGAAAGCAAAGAAATTTACCATGATACAGAAACCAGAAAAAACAGTATTTCTAGCAGAAATAATCTTTCAAGATTAATGTACCAATTGATAAAAGAAGGCAAAAACGACAAAGCAAAAAAAGTTATAAATCTTGCTTTAGAAAAAATGCCAATAGATTATTATATGTATTATTCTACAATTGATCCTTTTGCAGATGGACTTTATAAAGTAAATGAAAAAGAAAGAGCCAGAAAATTACTTGAAGAATTGATGGTAAAATACCAAGAACATTTAAAGTATTATAAAACATTTAAACCATCTGATAAAAGTTATATTGTTTCAGAAATTATGACCGATTTATATCGATACAAATCATTATTAAAAATAATGAAAGACAATGGCGATATTGATTTTTTAAATAAAAATTTAGCAATATTTAGTTCTTACAGTAAAATGTTTCCAGAATATGAAGGAGAAATTGAGTAAAAAACTTAAATAAAAACAATAAATGTGTCAAGAGAAATTACTTTTGGCACATTTTTTTTATATTTGAATATGAATTTTCGTTGGATAAAAACACATCGCATTATCAAAAAAATATTTTCAAATTATGTTTGGGATATTCCTAATGATAAAAATAAAGTATACTTAACATTTGACGATGGACCAACACCAGAAATTACTCAATGGACTTTAAAATTACTTGAAAAACACAATGCCAAAGCTACATTTTTTTGCATTGGAGATAATGTAAGAAAGTTTCCAGCCATTTATCAAAAAATAATTTCTGGCAAACATTCTATTGGAAACCATACTTTTAATCATTTAAATGGATGGAAAACAGAAAATAATATCTATTTCGAAAATGTTGCACTTTCTAAAACTGAACACTACAAACTGAGCACTGAACACTGCCAACTGTTTCGTCCTTCTTACGGAAAAATAAAACCATCACAATCTAAAATTCTTAGAAAATTAGGATATAAAATAATAATGTGGGATGTTATTTCGTATGATTTTGATCCATCAATTTCTAAAGAAGAATGTCTAGAAAATGTATTAAAAAATGTAAAATCTGGAAGCATTATTGTTTTTCACGACAGCCAAAAAGCGTTTAAAAATTTAGAATATGTTTTACCTAGAACTTTAGAGTTTTTGGATGAAAAAGGCTTTGTTTGTGAGTGTATTGATTAGTGGTTTGATTTGAAATATAAATCAATAATTATTCTTCTATTTCAATCTTACAAAAAAAGAATATTTTGGAATATCAAATTTTTGTATTCCATAACCATTAGTTGATGGAAAAGACGAATACAGTTCCATTTCATTTTTGTCAAGATTTATTGACTTTACAATACCACAATGTCCCCAAGTTTCTGTCCAAAATTGTACTAAATCACCTTCTAAAATTTCTTCTTTATTATCAATTGGAATTCCAATTCCTTTTTCGATTAATGAATAATAAACTCCTTTCGGAATCTTAGAATCTTGTTTTAATAATTCTTGAATGTTTTGATTTGTAATAATTCTAATTCTTTTTTTATCAATTTTATTTAAAGCTTGAGTTTTTTCTAATATCTTTATTAACAACTCAGTACAAACTGCTTTTTCATAAGTTGAAGAAATTTCTGGACCATATTTTTTAACATTATCTACAATTAATTTATTCTTTTTTGGAATTTCTAAAAGTTGTATCTTTTTGTTGAGATTAGAAATTTTAGCATCCTTCTTTTCATTAGAATTAAATATAAATAAGATCAGAAATAAATATAATAACTTCATAAATTTAAAGTGATGATTTTTATAACATTGTCGTGCTAATCAACTGATTATTGAATATTAAATTAAAAAAATATCAAAATCAATAAAAATACTTGAAATGAAAAATAAAAATCTAAACCTGTTCTTGAACCAAACCAATAATAGTATTAGCATCTAATTCGCCAGATTGTCTCCACACCATTTGACCTTCTTTATAAATCATAAGTGTAGGTAAACCCTTAATTCTAAGTGCTTCTGCCAATTCTTGATTCTTATCAACATCAATTTTTATTACTTTTGCTTTATCGCCAAGTGCCGCAGCTACATCTCTAATTACAGGATGCATTGACACAGACGATTCGTTCCACTCTGTATAGAAGTCTATCAACACAGGAACTTGAGCACTTATAAGTTCTCCAAATTTTGACATAAAACCAAAATATTTATAATCTTTTTACTAGCTAAAAAGAAACATTAATATACAAATGTACTATATTTCATTAATTATACTACACTTTTACCTTTTTTTAGTTCGATTACCGTAATTTCTGGCCATATTCCAACTCTTCCAGGATAGGCATGAAACCCAAATCCTCTATTTACGTAAACATATCTTCCTAAATTTTCATACAATCCTGCCCATTGTTTATAAACATATTCTACTGGACTCCATTTTATAATTCCTGGAATTTCTATTCCAAATTGAAATCCGTGTGTGTGTCCAGACAACGTTAAATGAAAATGTTTTTGATGATTTTTAATTTCATATTCCCAATGACTTGGATCGTGACTCATTAAAATTTTAAAATCTTCTTTCTTTAAATCTTGTGATGCCAAATTAATATCGCCAGCTTTTTTAAAATTATGACCCCAATTTTCTACTCCAACAATAGCAATTTCTGAATTTCCTTTTTTAACTTTTACATTTTCGTTTAACAGTAATTTAAAGCCAATTTCACCATATAAGTTTTTAATATCTTGAAAATTTTTGGCTTTAGCATTTTCGCTTGGCCAAGAAACATATTCGCCATAATCGTGATTTCCTAATACCGAAAATTTTCCATATTCGTGTTTTTGAATTTTATTAAACGTTTCAATCCAAGGATGCATTTCTTTAGCATGTGTATTTACAATATCACCAGTAAAGAGAATCATATCTGAATTTTGCTGATTTACTAAATCTATTGCATAACTAATTTTTTCTGGATTGTCAAAGCTACCGCTATGAACATCAGATATTTGTGTAATTGTAAACCCATCAAAATCATCTGGTAAATCTGGAAAAAATAAGGTTTGTTTCAATACTTTATAATTATATTTACCTACAGTCATTCCGTAAATTAAAGACAAAAACGGAATTGCAGCAATGCCCAACGCAATTTGAGAAACAAACTTTCTTCTGTCTGGTAAGAAATTTCCATTATCATTGTCTCCCATAAAATGAGTTATGGTTCCAGAAAAAATTCTGTAAACATCTTCAAGCAACATAAAAACTGTCAAAATTAATTTTGGAACTAATACTAAAATTAAAACTCCCATTGTAATCATCGTCATGTGAGTTTGTCCAACGCTTCTATCAAATTTTGTAAATTGATAAAAAACAAATGCAATTGCTGCTATAGAAATTATACCGTAAGCAAATAAAACCCATCTTACTTTTGTAAAAGTACGAACCGCTTGAAAAGCGTAGATTTCTATAATAGAGATAACTATAAAGAGAATTAGTAAACGAAGAAACAT
>JAYVKR010000371.1:0-4255 GCA_043768185.1 Flavobacterium sp. | reverse complement strand
TTGTCCAAGATGTCAAGAAGAAAGTATGTATGTGGACAAAAATCCTTATAATGTGATGAATTTATACAAAATGCACGAATATTGTGGTCATTGTAATTTGAAATATCAAGTAGAACCGTCGTTTTTTTATGGAGCAATGTATGTAAGTTATGGCTTAACAGTTGGAATTGGAATTGTATTTTTTTTAATTTTAAATTCGTTTATGGTTTTAAACGCTCATAAATCTTTGGTTGCAATTGTCATTCCAATTATAGTTTTAATGCCATTTACAGCAAGATTAGCAAGAAATATTTACATTAATATGTTTGTTTCTTTTAACAAAAACTGGAAAGAAACTGTTTGATTTTTTATACTTTTACTTATGAATACTTAGAAGCGAATGGCTTGGAAATTTCTAGTTTGCATTTTCCAGCTTTTCATTACAATTTTTAGTTGCGATTTTCGCTTCGCGAAAATCGCAACTAAAAGATTTCCATTTCAAACATTTATGTTCATCGAACACCTAATAAAATAAATATTTAGTGAGATAATCTGGGCTAATTAATTTTTGTCTTTTGTAAAATTATAATTCCTAATTATTATTTTGCAAAATTTTTAAATCTTCTAATATCAATATGTAAATCTAACGGAATATCATTTTCAATAGAATTGTATAAATCTCTTGCCATTGCTGGCGCAAGCATTACGCCACGAGTTCCTAAACCGTTTAATAAATGTACGTTTTTATGTTTTGGATGTGTTCCAATTAAAGGTCTTCGGTCTTTTACAGTTGGTCTTACGCCAGCTCTGTGTTCTATAATTTCGAAATCGCAAGTAATTAATTCTTTTAAATCGTTTAAAATTTCGTTTTTGCCTTCTTCAGTTGGATTGTTGGTTTTATCTTCCCAATTATAAGTGGCACCAACTTTATATAAATCATTTCCTAGAGGAACAACAAAAAGCGACGATTTCAAAATTACATCTAAATCTAAATTTTGCGCTTTAATAATCAATAATTCGCCTTTTGTTCCATCTAGAGGCAAATCATTAAATAATGGATTTAAAAGCATTCCAAATCCTTCTGCGAAGACAATATGTTTAACTTTTGTATTTTTATAAACAACAAATTCATTTTCAATTACCAATTCAGAATAATTGAATGTTTCTTCACTGTAAAAATTTTGTTGTTTTAGATAATTTTGATAGCTTTCTAAGAGCAAATTTGTATCAACATAACCAGAATGCAAAACTTCACCAAAACCATAAGGTGATGGCACAGAATTGTATTGTTTTGTTATTAAATTAGTAGAAAGAAATTTAGATAAATTAGGTTTGTCTGAAGCTATAAACCAATTGTTTTGTTCCTCTACAGAATAAAACTTTCTTAATAAAGGTAATTTGTAATCTAGTTTAACCTTTAATTTTTGTTCTAAACCGGCATAAAAAACATCCAATAATTCTAATTGTTCGTTGGCATTCCAAACTTGACTAAATCTTTTTAAAATTACTGGATTGTAAAGTCCACCAGCAATTTTAGAAGCATTTTGCGATTGATTGTTTACTACTAAAAAAGTTTTGTTATTATGAATTGCTTTTTCGGCAAAAGCTATTCCTGCCAATCCACAACCAACAATTAAATAATCAATCATAACACAAATTAAGAATTGCAAAGTTAGTTAATGCGCATAAAAAAACTCTTACCTAACAGTAAGAGTTTTTAATATTTTAATAAATTGAATTAGTAATTCCACATGTCTTGTTCAAAGTCACGTATTTTACTTTTCACTCTTTCAGATTCTAATAATTGCATTTGAGCATTATCTTTCATGTAATCTTCGATAGTTCTATCTCCGTAAACATTTTCCTCTTTATAAATTACGCCACTAAAACGACGAGAATTTAATAAATGATCAAACGTAATTGGCATAGCAGAGTTTTTATCATTAAAAGCTTTTGCTTCGTGTAATACATCTCTTATTGCTGGAAAATATACCCAAAACAATTCAATAGCATCTGTATTACCTTTGGCTTTATCTCTAGCTTCAGTCGCAATAGGACAAATAGCAAGTAATCTATATTTTAATTCACTTTGACGTTTATCAAAATACCAAAAACCTTTTATTCTATATCCAGAAACATCAGCGGCACTTAGAATTGTCTCATTGATGTACTCAGCAGATAAAACTTTTCTTCCAGCTTTATAATCTTCATAATAATTATTAAATTCATCTTTACCTGCATCAGTTGTGTCTTTAAATTTAAAAACAGATTCAATATCAGCTACAGATTTTTTTGAATTAAAATAATCGTCTCCATACACTTCAGTTATTTTACCTTCTTTAACTCCATTTAAAAGAACTTGAAATAAAGACCTTCTTTCTTTTCCAACGAAAGCTGTATCAACAGGAAAATATAACGGAAAGTTGATTCTTTCATCAAGATCAATTAATTCCCAAGTTGTTTTACCCATTAAAACATCTCTATCATGCACATAACCATAAGGAAGTGGTTTGTCATTATCAGAATTCATTTGTGCAGAAGTTTTTTTGCCAATCTCATCTGGAGTTTTAGCATTTAAAAGATTAGATTGCGCGAAAGAAACTAAACTTCCTAGTAAACTAATAACAATTAATAAAAGATTTTTAAATTTCATAATTTTAATTTATTTAAAGTAATCTAGATAACGAATTATCTTAATACTTATTGTATTTCGTAAATCGCAGGTGTAGCAGTTTTAATTGCAACATTAACTCCATTAACTCTAGTTTTAATATCAGAGATGGTAACTGGATCTCCTGCTTTTGCTCTACCTAACGCAGCTTTACATCTTGCATCAATTTTATTTCCATTTACAACTATAGAAGCTTGTCCTGGTACTTTAAAAGCAAACTGTGTAACCTCAAAATTCAAATCATACAAAAAGTCAGGTAGAAGTGCAGAAACTGTTGAAGCTTCTAAACGAGATTTAGCTCCTTTTTGCATTCCAATTGTTCCTCCAATTGCTCCTTGTGGTCCAGGAATATTTTTAATTCTAAATACTTTTTTATCAGAAACAGATTTTCCATCGGCCATTCTACCAGAAGCTGTAACTGTAACTTCTGTTCCAGAACCTGGATTAAGATTGTATTTACCTTTTCCTCCAGCTGATGAAACACCTGGTCCAGAAGCGGTAACATTATTATCACTAATTCCAGCGAATGATACAGTTATTGGATTTGGTAAACCTCTATAAACAACATTCATCTTATCGGCAGAAATATTTGCACTATTCGGACGTGGCACAACAACATAACCACCTTTAAAAGGTAATTTAATTGGTTTACCATTTTCAACAAAGTTAAAAGATCCCGAAAGTGATTGTTCACCAACTCCACCAGCCGTAGTTGAAATGATAGCTTGTCCATTAACTAATTTTCCTGGACCTTGAAATCCACTAAATTGTGCAGTTGGATCATATTTACCCAATACTACTTTACCTGTAACGCTTTCTCCTTGAAAATATGCATTTTTATCAAGTACAACTATAGCTTCAAATTTACTATATGATGCTTCACTTACAGCAGCTTTACCTAAAGCCGCACTAATTATATCAGCTTCACCTTTTTTTGCATCATTCTGCCATGCAGTTAATTTTGCTAAAGATGCTATTGCAGGAAATCCTTTAAAATGATAATTTAAATATTTATCTTTTAAACCTTCTTTATTTGGTACTTCAGAAACATCAAACTTTTTTAAAATTTCATTTAATATTGGAGAATACTTTTTATCACTCAAAGCAGTTTTCATTTCAGCTTTATATGCTTCAATTGCAGCAATAACTTCATTTCCACGTTTAGTATAACCTTCGCCTGAAAACCAACTGTTATCTAAATTATCAGCTTTATCCATAGCTTCATATGGTAATTTTCCATCTTCTGGTTCAACACCAACTAAAACTTCATTTTTTAATGTACCAACAAAATCATAGAATTTTTTTGTTGCAGCTTCAACTTTATGAGCTGTAATTGCTGATATAGCAAATTCACCTTTTGCTTCTGTAGCTTTTGTGTCTAAAGCCAACATCATTTGTTCATTGGTAGATTTTGCTGAAGTATTTGCAGCTTCAAATTTTTCATTCATCAAACCGAATGCTGAAAGCACTTCTTTTGACATATTCATTGCTAACATCGCGATGAAAACCAAATACATTAGGTTAATCATCTTCTGTCTAGGGGTTAATTTTCCTCCTGCCATTTTTTCTAATTAGTTTAGTTTAAAATTGTTTTATATAAATTTA
>JAYVKR010000370.1:0-2095 GCA_043768185.1 Flavobacterium sp. | reverse complement strand
TGATAAATTGTTTTGTTTACAGACATTTCTTTAGGTTACATAAAAACAAAAACTCTCCAACAGGTTGAAGAGTTTTGCTAGTTAGAATTATATTTTTATAATTATATCACAACAAATTGCTCCTCAATTATAGAGGAAAAACAGCAATAAAAAGTAATGTAAATTGACTTCATTTATAAATTTGTATATACAAATATCATTTGTTTTAAAATACAAACCAAATAATTTTATTAAATTTAACGTATAATTATAGAATGTATAAAATAGAGGTATTGAAATTATTATATCATTAAAAAAATGTTTTTAATTTAATAGTTTAAAATTTTCTGGCTAGTAATTATTGCTAACTTTGTAAAAATCTCAATTAAATTCTTTTCAAATGAATTATTTTAAAACAATTTTTGCCTTCTTATTTTTGATTATACTTCCATTAAAATCTTATTCTTGGAGTGAAAAAGGACATTCATTAGTTGCAGAAATTGCCTTTAAATATTTAGATAAAAACACCAAAAAAATGGTGCGCGAATATCTTGATGGAATGAGTATTAAAGAAGCTGCCAACTGGATGGATGAAATTAAAAAAGACAAATCTTATGATAATTTAAAACCATTACATTATGTAAATTTTGAAAAAGATCAAATAGTAAAAGACAATTGTTGTAACAATATTATTTCTGCATTAAATACTTGTATTGCCAATTTAAAAAACTACAAAACGCTTTCTAAACAAGAAGTTAAAACCAATTTATGCTACTTGTTTCATTTAATTGGCGATTTGCATCAACCGCTTCACATTGGTTATGGAAGTGACAAAGGAGGAAATACTTTTCAGGTAAATTTTAACGGAAAAGGCACTAATTTACATTCCTTATACGATTCTGGAATTATAAAATATAAAAATGTAAAATTGAAACAATGTTTAAAAGAAAAAAACTATTCTACTATTGAAATTGACGAAATTCAAAAAATTGATGTTGTAAATTGGTCAATAAATTCTAGAAAATTCTTGGACACAATTTATAAAGTAGAAAATAATAAAATCTCTGATGACTATGTAAATGAAAATCTACCAATTATAAAAAGTCAATTGCATCTTGCAGGAATTCGTTTGGCTGGAGTTTTGAAAGAAGTTTTTTCTGGAAAATAATTAGATTTTTATTTGAAATTAAAAAACTCATAAATATTAAAATTTATGAGTTTTTAAATTTTGTTTTCGCAGAAAGGATGGGATTCGAACCCACGATATGTTGCCATATACACGCTTTCCAAGCGTGCGCCTTCAGCCACTCGGCCACCTTTCTTTTTAAGTTTTGCAAAGAACACCAAAAATAAGTAATAATCAAAGCATTATTGCATTTCTCCACGAAGTGAAGTTTCAAAAATAGTTTTAAAAACAGAATTTGAAACATTTTGACCAAGTAAATACATTAATTTGGTAATTGCAGCTTCGGTAGTAATGTCTTTTCCAGAAATAACTCCAATTTTTTTAAGTTGTGTACTGGTTTCATACTGTCCCATTGTTACACTTCCGCCAGAACATTGAGTTACATTTATTATATGCAAACCGTTTTTTATAGCTTTTTTCAAAATTTGAATTAGCCAATCTTCTGTTGGTGCATTTCCAGAACCATACGTTTCAAGTACAACTCCTTTTAGATTTGGAATTGCTATAATAGCTGATAAAACAATACTATTTATTCCTGGAAACATTTTTACAATTACAACATTGTCTTCTAAATACTTGTGAACTTGAAGCTTTTTTAAATTATTTTTAGAAAATAAAATATCATAATTCACTTTTAAATGTACTCCAGATTCTACCAATTCTGGAAAATTTGGAGATGAAAATGCCTTAAAATGTTCTGCATTTATTTTTGTAGTTCTATTTCCTCTGTATAATTTGTATTCAAAATACAGACAAACTTCTGTTATTACAGGTTTATTTTTAACTTTTAAAGAAGCTATTTGAATAGCAGTAATTAAATTTTCTTTGGCATCTGTTCTTAAATCGCCAATAGGCAATTGCGATCCTGTAAAGATTACTGGTTTACCTAAGTTTTCTAACATAAAACTCAATGCTGATGCAGAATAAGAC
>JAYVKR010000369.1:0-2143 GCA_043768185.1 Flavobacterium sp. | reverse complement strand
GTGGTTTGATTAAAGATTAGAAAACACGATATTTGTGGGCCAAATCGTTTGAAGGTGCAAACAGTTGTGGTTTGATTAAAGATTAGAAAACACGATATTTCCAGCAACTCAAGTATTTCAAGTTTTTAAGTTGTGGTTTGATTAAAGATTAGAAAACACGATATTAGAGAAAATACAGATGTTTGGAAAGCTGCAGTTGTGGTTTGATTAAAGATTAGAAAACACGATATTTTAAAGTTTATTTTTTATCAGGTGCGTACAGTTGTGGTTTGATTAAAGATTAGAAAACACGATATTAAAACAGTACAAGTAACACTAACAAGAACAGTTGTGGTTTGATTAAAGATTAGAAAACACGATATTTCTTACGCCTACCGCCCTTTTGCCACAAACGTTGTGGTTTGATTAAAGATTAGAAAACACGATATTCTTTCTTTGGGTATTGTTTGGCAAGAATTCTGTTGTGGTTTGATTAAAGATTAGAAAACACGATATTTGAAATTACACCAGCTACTGATACCTTGGTGTTGTGGTTTGATTAAAGATTAGAAAACACGATATTTTTATCTGAACCATTAACTGAATTGAAGTTGTTGTGGTTTGATTAAAGATTAGAAAACACGATATTCTTTCAGACCCTTGAAAGCGTAGGTTCAAAGTTGTGGTTTGATTAAAGATTAGAAAACACGATATTTTCAGAAGGATAATTTTCATTGATTACATAGTTGTGGTTTGATTAAAGATTAGAAAACACGATATTACAATTCCGTTAATGAAATTGAAAATAGAAGTTGTGGTTTGATTAAAGATTAGAAAACACGATATTTTTAAATAATGAATAAATTTAGCAGGAAAGGTTGTGGTTTGATTAAAGATTAGAAAACACGATATTCATTAATAACGGTAAACGATACCAACTGGAGTTGTGGTTTGATTAAAGATTAGAAAACACGATATTATCACTAAAATTTAAAAAATGTCAATATATGTTGTGGTTTGATTAAAGATTAGAAAACACGATATTAAAAATGGAAGCCATACAGGACGAGAAGCTGTTGTGGTTTGATTAAAGATTAGAAAACACGATATTGAGAACTCAAATAATGGAAAGCGAGGAGTAGTTGTGGTTTGATTAAAGATTAGAAAACACGATATTACCAATTCCCGGTCAACAATCAAGTGAAAGGTTGTGGTTTGATTAAAGATTAGAAAACACGATATTGATTTGAAAAATTGAAAATATACCAACTAAGTTGTGGTTTGATTAAAGATTAGAAAACACGATATTGTCTGATAGGTTGTTTGTTGCGTTTGGTTAGTTGTGGTTTGATTAAAGATTAGAAAACACGATATTAGTATATGACATATGAAATATGGTCAACGTGTTGTGGTTTGATTAAAGATTAGAAAACACGATATTAATTAATGAATTATTTTCTATTTTTAATAAGTTGTGGTTTGATTAAAGATTAGAAAACACGATATTTGAAGTATTTAGAGGAGGTGCCATAATTAGGTTGTGGTTTGATTAAAGATTAGAAAACACGATATTGAAGTTTGTGAGATTTTACGTGATGAAAATGTTGTGGTTTGATTAAAGATTAGAAAACACGATATTTGAACAAAAAGCGGCAGAAGATTCGTTCAAGTTGTGGTTTGATTAAAGATTAGAAAACACGATATTAAGGTTGACAGACACAGTCTTGCGGAAATGGTTGTGGTTTGATTAAAGATTAGAAAACACGATATTAAGTCAAAATAATTTCACGATAGAGTTTAAGTTGTGGTTTGATTAAAGATTAGAAAACACGATATTCCAGTTAGATTATTAGAACGATTGTTATTGGTTGTGGTTTGATTAAAGATTAGAAAACACGATATTCTCATCTAATACAACAACTGGAACGAGTTCGTTGTGGTTTGATTAAAGATTAGAAAACACGATATTAGTTCTAAAAGTTGGAAGAACTAATTTAAGGTTGTGGTTTGATTAAAGATTAGAAAACACGATATTATCTAACTGGTTTTTGTGTTGGGTGAATTGGTTGTGGTTTGATTAAAGATTAGAAAACACGATATTTTGTTGAATTTGTGCATTGATTATATCAGAGTTGTGGTTTGATTAAAGATTAGAAAACACGAT
>JAYVKR010000368.1:0-2056 GCA_043768185.1 Flavobacterium sp. | reverse complement strand
TTCAACCGGAGTTTATCTCATGGACAATATTTTTTGTCGGTATTCGATGATTGCAATTCATTGTTGGCTTTTCAAGCCCAACGAAACTCTAGCTTTTGGTGGCTGGGCTTTTTGTTTTGTTTAAAATAATGTTTGTTGCGATTCTATTTTTGGGTGAAAAGTTCCAATAATCATAAAAGGATTTTTACCTGTTAAATGATGAAGTTGTGAAGTGCCTAAAAATAAATGTAAATCTTTTGTTTTAGCAAAATCATCAAAATATTTTTTCTTAACATCTTCAACTGCTTTTGATTCATTACCTTCACTTCGAGCAAGACAATTCCAATAAAGTTGACCAATTTCCCAATCTTCAATCATCATTTTGCTTTGTTTTCCATTGCAGTCTTTCAAAACATAAGAAAATTTGAAAGGAAGTTTTCTAACGACTTCAAATAAATCTTCATTTTCTTGAGCGAACAAGTTACTACTTCTATCTTGTTTTAGTTTTTCAAGCTTATTTTTGTTCCATTCTCTTTCTACTGGCTCAATTGTAAAATCTATAATCTCAGAAGGTTTAAATACAGCAAGAGATGTCATTATTTCTCGGTTCTTGGCTTCTGAAATAAGTTCAGTTAAGTCTGTGTATACTTTATTTTTATATACAATTTCTTTACGTAATAACCAATTACTTTTTGTGTCCAAATGGTCTAAAATTTTTATTTCAGTATCATATGAAACTGGTCGATAACTTTCCTTTCTAAAATCACTTGTGTTTTTTACAAGATCCATTTCAATCCAATCATATTTTTTGTATTGTTCCTCAAATGATTTTTTGCGAAATTGAATTGGGTAAATTCTAATCCAACTTCCATCTTCTAAAAATCCTGCTGTACAGACCAATTCATCATATTTTCCTGAAATTGCTGGATAAGTTTTTACTGTAATTAAAACTTTTTTCTTTGCCATTTTAAATATGTTTCACTTTGTATTTAAAGTTGGGTAAGTTTTCAATAGCCTCTGCTAAGTGTTTTCTGTGACATTGGCAAATGTTGGATTCAAAACAAGTTAAAGCTATTCGACTATGTTCTTGTAATAAATCTAAAATTTTCAACTGCGAAGCAGTTGTTTTTTTTAGATTATTTTCACAATATATAGTAAACAATTTGTCATAATCATTTTGATTATTTAATTCTTGTCTTTGGTCAGATTGAATTCCAACTTCGGGGAAATGTACATATTCAATTCCTAAACTATTGCAATATCGTTGTAATTGACTTTTACTAAATCCGTATTTCATACTTAAAGCATTATTGCGAACATCAATTAAAACTTTTACATCATTTTTTATCAATCGATTTAAATACTCTTCTAACGAAATTCCTTCATATCCAATTGTAAAAAGAACTGTTTCGTTATTTTTTGGTCGGCTATTTTTTACTTTCTCAAGTTGCTCTTTCGTTAATATTTCAGTAGCTTTTACACTATTTATTGCCCAATAAGGAAATTTTAAATAAGTATGCTTCATCAAAGCATCTGAATTCATTTTTCCATAAAGGTTTTTAATTTCTAACATTATTTTTTTGTCAGTTTCTTTAAGCAATTTAAAGTAATCTGTTTTTTCATTGCTTGTAAAATGGCTACTAGTTTCTGATAACATTTCTTTTCTAACCATTGCAGTTAAGTCAGCGTTTGCAGAATAGGAATAGCAACCAAAACGATAAGGAATAAAATCATATTCTGATTTACTTTGTTTTTTTGTAAACAAAAATAATAACTTTTGAAGGCTAATTTTATCAATTTGTCCCTCAAAAAGCTGTAACAATGCCAATATAACTTTTCTTCTATAAAACATTTTGCAAAGATAGAAAAAATTACTGCCAATTCTTTAATATATTTATGTAATGTTGCATTCTTTTTCAGCTTGTCCTTGTTTAAAACTCTCGTCATAGCATTGCCACCAACTAGTATATACACGAAAGTTCTTGCGTTTTTAACATTTTTTTATGTTGATTGCACTTTCAATTATTTATCAAAAATAGTATTATTTTTTTAGATACAAGCAATTCTTAATTTTTTT
>JAYVKR010000367.1:0-9815 GCA_043768185.1 Flavobacterium sp. | reverse complement strand
TCGCAAACGAGACATGTATCTACAAATCCCATTCCTAATCCGCCATAAGCTTCTGGAACGGCAACTCCTAAAAAGCCCATTTCTCCTGCTTTGCGCATTGAAGCTTCGGTATAAGCGTAGTCTTTTTTCTCAAATTTGTCTTTGTGTGCCCACAATTCTTTATCTGTAAATTCTTTCACAGAATCACGCATCATTAATTGCTCTTCTGTGAAGTCTTCTGGTGTGAAAACGTCTTCACATTTTGTTTCTTTAACTAGGAATTGTCCTCCTCTTGTTATATTTTCCATTTGGTTTTATTTTTTATTTAATAGCTTTTTTATTTACAATCTTGTCATTCCGTAGGAATCTCATTTTCTATTCCTTATAATTTGATGAGATTCTTCCTTCGTCAGAATGACAAAAATGAAGAATATCTTTATTTACAAAAGTTCAAAAACTCCTGCACTTCCTTGTCCAGTTCCAACGCACATACTTACAATTCCGTATTTATCGCCACGACGTTTCATTTCGTCAAATAATTGTACCGATAGTTTTGCGCCTGTACAACCTAATGGATGACCCAATGCAATTGCGCCACCATTTACGTTGATGATCTCTGGATTCAAATTCAGTTCACGAGTTACTGCCAATGCTTGACTTGCAAAAGCTTCGTTTAATTCTATTAATCCAATATCATTTAAAGATAAACCTGCTTGTTTTAGTGCTTTTGGAATGGCTTTTACTGGTCCAATTCCCATAATTCTTGGTTCAACTCCAGCTGATGCAAAATTTACTAATCGAGCAATCGGTTGTATATTTAATTCTTTAACCATTTCTTCACTCATAATCAATACAAAAGCTGCACCATCACTCATTTGTGATGAATTTCCAGCAGTTACACTTCCATCAGCGGCGAAAACTGGACGTAATTTATTTAAAGCTGCAATATTTGTATCTGCTCTTGGACCTTCATCTTTGCTTACAACATAAGATTTTGTTTCCTTTTTTCCATTTTCATTGATGAATGTTTGTTCTACAGTTATTGGAACAATTTGTTTGTCAAATTTACCTTCGGCTTGTGCTTTCAAAGCTTTTTGATGCGAATGGAATGCAAACTCATCTTGATCTTCACGAGAAATATTAAATTGTTTGGCTACCGCTTCTGCCGTTAAACCCATTCCCCAATAATAATCTTCGTTTCCTTCTTTTGCGACAGCGTAATCTGGAGTTGGTTTGTATCCACCCATTGGAATAAAACTCATACTTTCTGCGCCACCAGCAATGATACAATCTGCCATTCCGCTTTGGATTTTTGCAGTTGCCATTCCGATTGTTTCTAATCCAGAAGCGCAATATCTATTGACCGTTACACCTGGAACATCTGTTACTTTTAATCCCATTAAGGAAATTAATCGTCCAACGTTTAGACCTTGTTCAGCTTCTGGCATGGCGTTTCCTACCATAACGTCGTCAATTCTTTTTTTGTCGAAATCTGGAAATTGTGCCATCAAATGTTCGATTGTTTCTGCTGCTAATTCATCAGGACGTTTAAAACGGAAAACTCCTTTTGGTGCTTTTCCAACTGCTGTTCTGAAACCTGATACTATATATGCTGTTTTCATAGTTTATTTTTTGTATAGTGTATTGTTGTATAATGTATATTGTAAAAATGTATTAACGATTACAATTTCTTCTCTACTGAACTTTTAAGTTTAATAATCATATTTTGAATGTGTTGTATTTCCGCTTCAAGAAAATTAAAATCTTCCTGATTTATAAATTGCAAATTTTTACAAATAATTAATTGTGTTTCAAATTCAAATGCTGAACCTAATGATATTCCTAGAAAATTGTTGAAATCTTTATCTGTATTTCGTCCACAACCTTCTGCGATATTTGAAGGTATTGAAACCGAACAACGTCTTATCTGAGAAGTTAAACCATAAATCTCTTCTTTTGGGAAACTTTGAGATTTCAAATAAGTATTAGTTACTAGTTCAATAGCTTTTTGCCAAACTTTCAATTCTTTAAAGTAATTCATAATTGCTTATTTACATTATACAATTTTACAATATACATTATACAATTAATTCCTCAACGGTTTTCCTTTTGTCAACATAAACTGAATTCTTTCTAATGTCTTTCTTTCTGTACATAAACTCAAGAAAGCTTCACGTTCAATATCCAATAAATATTGTTCGCTTACCATTGTTGGTTCTGATAAATCGCCTCCAGCCATAACATAAGCTAGTTTATTGGCAATTTTTAAATCGTGTTCTGAAATATATTTTCCTGCAACCATTTGGTTTGTACCAACAAGGAACATTCCGAGTGCTTGTTTTCCTAAAACTTTTACATCTTTTCTTTGAACTGGTTGTGTGTAGCCAGCTTCTGCCATTAACAAAGCGTGTTTTTTAGCTTCGGCAATTTGTCGGTCTTTGTTGACAACTACTATATCTTTTCCTTTTTGTAACAATCCAGTATCAAAAGCTTCGTAAGCTGATGTTGAAACTTTTGCCATTGCAATGGTCATAAAATATTCTTGAAGAACATTCAATTCAACGTCATTTTTGTGAAATAAATCTGATGCACGTAATGTTAATTCTTTAGAACCGCCACCACCAGGAATTACACCAACTCCAAATTCTACCAATCCCATATACGTTTCTGCGGCAGCAACTACTTTATCGGCATGCAAACTCATTTCGCAACCGCCACCAAAAGTCATTCCGTGTGGTGCGACAATTACTGGAATTCCAGAATATCGAACGCGCATCATGGTGTCTTGAAACATTTTGATTGCCATATTCAACTCGTCGTATTCTTGTTCTACAGCCATCATAAATATCATTCCAATATTGGCTCCAACAGAGAAATTGGCTGATTGATTTCCTATAACCAATCCTTGATATTCTTTTTCAGATAAATCGATTGCTTTGTTTATTGCTGACAGAACATCGCCACCAATGGTATTCATTTTGCTTTGGAATTCTAAATTTAAAATTCCGTCGCCTAAATCTTGAATAATTGCACCTGAATTGCTCCACACTTTTTTGCTTTCGCGGATATTGTTTAAGATGATAAAACTATCTTGTCCTGGAATTTTAGTCTGTGATTTATTTGGAATATCGTAAAAATAAGTTGCTCCTTCTTTTACTGAATAAAAACTTGTTGTTCCAGAAGATAGCATTTCTGTTACCCAATTTGCTGGCGTGTAACCTTCGGTTTTCATTAATTCGATTCCTTTTTCTACTCCTATTGCATCCCAAATTTCAAATGGACCGTTTTCCCAACCGAAACCAGCTTTCATTGCGTCGTCGATTTTGTATAATTCGTCTGATATTTCTGGAATTCTATTCGATACATAAGCAAACATTGAAGAGAACGATTTTCTATAAAATTCGCCTGCTTTGTCTTTTCCTTTTACTAAAACTTTAAATCTATCAATTGGTTTATCTATAGTTTTTGTTAGTTCTAAAGTTGCGAAAGATGCTTTTTTTGCTGCTCTATATTCTAAAGTATCTAGATCTAAAGTTAGAATGTCTTTGTCTACTTTTTTGTAAAAACCTTGTCCAGTTTTGCTTCCCAACCATTTGTTTTCCATCATTTTGTTGATGAACGTTGGTAGTTTAAACAATTCGTGTGCTTCGTCGTTAGGACAATTTTCGTAAATTCCGTTGGCAACGTGAACCAAAGTATCCAATCCTACAACATCTACAGTTCTAAAAGTTGCCGATTTTGGACGACCAATAACTGGACCAGTTAGTTTATCTACTTCTTCAATGGTCAAACCCATTTCGGTAACTAAGTGAAACAAACTTTGAATTCCGAAAATTCCGATTCTGTTTCCTATAAAGGCAGGTGTATCTTTTGCAACTACTGATGTTTTTCCTAAAAATTGTGATCCGTAATTTGTTAGAAAATCAAATACTTCTGATGAAGTTTGTGGTCCAGGAATGATTTCGAATAATTTTAAATAACGTGCTGGATTAAAAAAATGTGTTCCGCAGAAATGCTTCTGAAAATCGTCACTTCGTCCTTCACTCATAAACTTTATTGGAATTCCAGATGTATTAGATGTTACTAAAGTTCCTGGTTTTCTGTATTTTTCTATTTGTTCAAAAACTAGTTTTTTGATGTCTAAACGTTCTACTACAACTTCTATAATCCAATCGTAATTGGCAATTTTAGCCATATCATCGGTTGTGTTTCCTGTTGTAATTCGGCTAGCAAATTTTTGGTTGTAAATTGGCGATGGACTAGATTTTAATGCGTTTGCCAAATGATCGTTTACCAATCTGTTACGAACAATTTTACTTTCTAAAGTTAAACCTTTTTTTTCTTCAATTTCGGTTAACGCATTGGGAACAATATCTAAAAGCAGTACTTCTAATCCTATGTTGGCAAAATGACATGCAATTCCTGAACCCATAATTCCAGATCCAACTACTGCCACTTTTTTAATTAATCTTTTCATTTTTTTTATTTATTTTGTTTGGTACGGACAAGTCGCGACTTGTCCCTACGTTATACAATATTAAAATATTTTCTTCTCGGCAATCAAATCATTAATTATATCTGAAACTTCTATAAAATTTTTTAATTTTTCTTCGGATATGTTTTTGCGTATGGTTTCGTTAAATTTTAATACTGTTTCTTTGGATTGTGCTCTCATTTGTTTACCAAAATCGGTTAAGTAAATTAAAACGCCGCGACCATCATCTGGATTTTTATGTCTTGTTATTAATCCTTTTTCTTCTAGTGTTTTTAATGTTCTGGTAAGTGATGTTGCTTCCATTCCCATTCTTGAACTTATTGCGGTTGATGGTGTACCTTCTTCTTTATCTATACTTAATAGTGCAAAACCAATTGCCATTGATCCTTCAAACTTAGAAGCTTCTTCGTTGTACATTCTAGAAACGGCTTGCCAAGTTGCACGTAGTATATAATCTATTGTTTTTTCTTTCATGTTTTAGTAATCGGAATTTCAAAGATAAGTAAATTTATTATGCGCGCATAGTATTTTTGTGTTTTTTTTTAATTTTTTTCTTTATGAAAGTTGATTTAAAAGCGAAAACCTATGTCTTTACTCCTGATGGAAATGGAAATCTTTTAGTATTTTTCTTTAAAAAAATACTAAAAATTGGAATGAGAGCAGGAATTACCATTATAAAAATGCCAAAATATTGGGTTCAAAAAAAGCATCTGATTGTTGATGCTTTTTTGTGTTGGAGTTTAAATATCGATGCTTTGACCTATTTCTAGCAGCATTAAATCTTTGCCTGCATCGAAAAATTTCTTTTTGGCTTGGTTGTGATTTATTTCTATGTAACCAAAGGTATCGTAATGATAACCAAGTACTTTATCGCAATCTACAAAATCTGATGCTAAAATTGCATCGTCTACATCCATTGTGAAATTATCGCCAATTGGAAGTATCGCTAGGTCGAGTTTGGTGCGCATTGGTATGAGTTTCATATCCATTGTGAGTGCTGTATCGCCAGCGATATAAATATTTTTATGTTCGCCTTCTATTACAAAACCGCCAGGATTTCCGCCATAAGTTCCGTTGGCAAATGAGCTTGAATGTACTGCGTTTACGTATTTTACTTTTCCGAAATCGAATTGCCAACTTCCGCCATGATTCATCATATGACAATTAAATTTTTTGGCTAAATAATAGGTTGCCATTTCGGCATTGCAAACAATTATTGCGTTTGGATTGTGTGCCATTATATACTCAACATCTAGCGTATGGTCTTGATGTGCGTGGGTTAACAAAATATAATCGGCTTTTAAACTGGCTAAATCTATATGACTTGCTTTGGCATTGGCAGAGATAAATGGATCTACAATTATGTGTTTTCCTGCAACTTCTATTCCGAGTGCCGCGTGACCGTAAAATGTAATTTTCATGGTTAGTTAAAATATTGTTCTAATATGTAAACGATTGTATCTGATATTATAAAAATTAATGCTAATGATAATAATATTGATAGTAAAAAGGTACTTATGGCAAGTTTTTTTAATTCTGGATCTAATGCTCGTGGTTCGTTATTTCTAAAAACTGTTATTAAATGACTTGTTAACGGAAAATATGCTGCTATGAAAATGTATTGGTCAAAGTTGAAAATTTCATCTTTCATATCGTTTATGTAGGCAAACAATAATATTAAAACCATTGCTGAAATTACTAAGAAATAATGGTACTTCTTGGCCCAAGCACCGCCATTTTTTACTACTAATGTATTTTTTCCTGCTTTTCTATCGGATAATTCGTCTCTCATATTGTTAAGATTTAAAACGCCAACACTTAAAAAACCTATTGCTGTTGCTGGTAAAAGTAGTAACCAATCTATTTGTTTAGAAAACATAAAATATATGCCAAATGTACTTACTAAGCCAAAGAATATAAATACAAATATATCGCCATAACCACGATAACCATAAGCTCCAGAACCAACTGTGTAACGAATTGCCGATGCTATTGCTAGAATTCCGAGTATTAAAAATAGTATTGAGTAAATTAAATAATCGCCTTTAAAAGAACAATATATTAGTAAAAGCGCCGAAATTAATGTGAGAATAGAGGTTATAACAATGGCTCGTTTCATAGCTTGTGGCGAAATTAATCCGCTTTGAATGGCACGTTTTGGTCCTACTCTATCGTCGTTATCTGTACCTTTTATTCCGTCTCCATAATCGTTGGCAAAGTTGGAAAGTATTTGAAAGCCAAGTGTTGTTGTTAGTGCAAAAATTACAATTTTCCAATTAAAATAAGCTTGAGAAATTGCATAAAAACTACCTACCAAAATTCCTGATACGGATAACGGTAATGTTCTTAATCTTGCAGCTTGTATCCAGTGTTTCATAATTTTTTATTTTGCCACAAAGACACAAAGTCTTAAAGGTTTTATTTTATATTATTTATTTAAATAATTTACATCCAATTGCTGTTGGAAGTTTCTATTTCGTACAACCATTGATTACTATATTGTTTTAACTGACTGTAATTTCCTAGTTGAAAAGCTATATTTCCTCCTGCTGTATGTAATGTTATTGAACCAATATTTAATTTTTTATGCCAAAATAATTGTGATGTTGTTATGGCTTGTATTTTTTTAATTTCTATAATTTCGTTATCAATATCCCAAGCGCCACTTTGTTTTATTATATGATTTTCATTTATAAATATTCTGTAATTTTTAAATGCAAAAAACAAAATTAGCAAGAAAAAAACTGTGTATGCAATTGCAAAATGCGAGTATTGTAAAACTTCTGGTTTTAAATATTTTCCAAATATAAAAAATACAGACAAAGGTAGTACAATTGTTAAGAAAATAGAAAAAACTAATTTACGAAAATTTGGTTGCATCATCACTCCTTTTTCTGGCAGTTGATTAAAAATTAGTTTTAGAATTTCATCTTTTTCAAGATTATTACAACCAGGAATTTCTATTTGAGATTTTTTATTTTTTTTATCATCGCTAGTTGCTTGCTTGATTCTAATTTCTAAAACGTTTAATTTTTTTTGAAAATAATTTCTAGAAACTTTAACTATTTGCACTTTTTCTGGTTTAAGAATTGTGCTTTCGGTATTTATTAATCCGTAAGATAATAACAGAGAACCTTTTTGTTTCGCAATAGTATAATTGAAAAATTTTAAAACCGTTCTTGCAATATTGATTATAAAAATAATGGTAAATAGTATTAAAACGAAAACGAAAATCCCATAAAATACTGGATAATTCGTAATTGTTTTTTCAATTTTGTCTTGATCTATTAAATCTTCTTTACCTATTTGACGAAGATTTTCGAGAATTGTAAAGAAAAAAGTTAAAATTAAACCAATGCTTTTTACATAATTAGAGGTAATTCCTACTTTTACTAAACTCAATAAATTTATTTTTAAAAATGGCTTTGATTGGGATTGCAAATTTTGAGTGTTGACTAAAACTACTTCTTCTGATAAACTGTTAATATTTACAACTTCATTTTCTAATAATTTAGATTTTAAAGCCAATGCCATTGCATGAGAAATGGCTTTTATTTTGCCTTCTTTAGTATCGCTTCCGGCAGTATCAACACTTAAACCATAAACGTTTATAATTCTTTGAATTAAATTTTGATTAATGTTAACTTGCTGAATTTTGTTGAGTTGAATTGCTGTTTTGGTTTTATTTATGATTCCGTCATTAACAATAAATTCATCATTTTCATCATCTATATAAAAGGTGAAATTTAAATATTGTAAGTAAGCTACAATTGCAATAACTAAAATTGTAACAGTAATTATAAGCAAGATATAAATTATTGTAGCGTCTTTAGATTTAAAAAACCATATTAAAATAATCGGAAGAAAAGCTCTTCCAAATTTTTGTAATGTATCTAAAAACATAACCAAAATGCCTGTTGAAGATTGGCGTTGTGGTTTATTAAAATTTACTTCCATTACAATTGTTTTTGAATTTTACCCATCAACAATTGTTTAATATTTTCTGCTTCTTCTTTTTCAATTCCAGAAATTTCAATATCGCTAGCACTTCCACCAGCAGTAAAAATTTCTACTTTGGCTAAGCCAAAATATCTTGAAATAAAACCTTCGTGCAAAGCAACGTGTTGTACTCTGTTGTATGGAATTACCATTGTGTTTGTGGCAATAATACCGCTTCTATAAATTACATCATGGTTTCTAAATGCATATCCTTTTTTCTTGAAACCAATTCTTTTTAATAGAAAAGAAAAAATTAAAATTACAAAATAAGCAATTATAAAATAGATTGCGCTAGTTGCAAATTCATCTGATTTGTACCAAACTACTCCAAGAATTATTCCTAAAACTAAAAAAACAACAGTTGTATTTATTAAAATTTCATACCAATATTTAGGATGTAACGCTGAAAGTTGCACTTCTTCAAATCTTGAAAGTTGCTTGGTATCTATAATTTCGTTGGTAAAATTTTCCATTTAAAAAATAAATCTTTTATTTATATGCGTGTAAAAATTTGCAATACAATTAATTTATGAGATTCCTACGGAATGACAAACTGTGTGTGAAATAAATGTAAACTGATTACTAAAAAACAGAGACTAAATACTGAACACTGAAAATGAACACTAATCTAAGGTAACCATTTCTTTTCAAAGTTAGGTTTTCTTTTTTCTAGAAAAGCATTTCTTCCTTCTTTGGCTTCTTCTGTCATGTATGCTAATCTTGTTGCTTCGCCTGCAAAAACTTGTTGACCAACCATTCCGTCATCCGTTAAATTCATTGCAAATTTTAGCATTTTTATTGCCATTGGCGATTTTGCCAAAATTTCTTGTGCCCATTCGTAAGCCGTATTTTCCAATTCATCGTGCGGAATTACAGCATTTACCATTCCCATTTCAAATGCCTCTTGTGCCGAATAATTTCTTCCTAAAAAGAATATTTCTCTAGCTTTTTTCTGACCAACCATTTTTGCTAAATATGCCGAACCATAACCACCATCAAAACTTGTAACATCGGCATCAGTTTGTTTAAAAATGGCGTGTTCCTTACTTGCCAAAGTCATATCGCACACTACATGCAAACTGTGTCCGCCACCAACTGCCCAACCAGGAACAACTGCAATAACCACTTTAGGCATAAAACGAATTAATCGTTGCACTTCTAAAATATTTAATCTATGTTGTCCATCATCGCCAACATAGCCTTGATTTCCTCTTGCGTTTTGATCGCCACCAGAACAAAAAGAATACACTCCATCTTTAGAACTTGGACCTTCTGCCGAAAGTAAAACTACACCAATTGAAGTATCTTCTTGCGCATCGTAAAACGCTTGATACAATTCTGA
>JAYVKR010000366.1:0-12170 GCA_043768185.1 Flavobacterium sp. | reverse complement strand
CGCGAATCTGATTTATTGAAACTTTTTATAGACAATAAAAATGTAGTTTTAAAACGTGAAGAAATTTTAAAATCACTTTGGGGAACAGATGATTATTTTCTAGGAAGAAGTTTAGATGTATTTATATCAAGACTTCGCAAGATATTGGTCAGTGAAAAAACTATTGCAATAGAAAATCTTCACGGAATTGGTTTTAGGTTTTCTATAGAATAAACAAGTTTAAATTTCTTTAGTTTTATCAAATAACTACCTTAAAATTTTATTATTTGATTAACTATTTTTTATGAAAACATTTACAGTAAAATATAAAAATAGTCAGTTTAAAATACATACTTTTTATAACCAAAATTGATATTTCAAGTAAACAAAATAGGATTTATTTCTCAAAAATTACATCAGAAAAAGGAAGTTCTGTAGAAAAAATTATTAAAGAATAAGTTAAAGTTAATTAAATGAAGAAGCGTAAATTTGAAAAGATTTGCGCTTTTTTTATTACTAATTATGTGATTACAAAAAATTAAATTTTACAATAAACTGAAACATAGTTATTTTAAATTTATTAAAATTTCTGTTTCATTTGTTCAAGTTTAGCAATGTATTTTACAATTTTATTAGTTTTTATATTTTCTGTAGCCGCAGTATTTATATTTTGTACTATTTCATTTTGCTCTTCAATTTTAAGTTTTTTAAAAATAGATAAAACTTGAGCATCGTTAAAACATTCTAATATCATTTTGTTATCGGTAACATTACTACTTTTATTCTCAAGATAAAGTGTTACGTTTACAAAATCGCCACCAGTTTTTTTTATATAATTCCTAATTTCAGAGTTTAAAGACATTTTCTTATCTGAATCTTTTAATGGTGCTAGATTTTTATTTTTTAATTCGTAATCATCAATTTTACCAGACACTTTTAAATCGCCCCATTTTCCTTTTATATCTTTAGTATTAGGAATAATTAAATGATACGTCCAAGCGCCATTTCCAGGAATAAATTGTATTTGTAATTTTTCATTTTCAACTATAAATTGCATAGCATAATTGTAAAGTTAAATTTTTTATTTTTTGTAATGTAATGAAAAAGTTATTGATTGCTAATTCTCAAAACTTTATTGCTTTGAGAATCATCTTTAAATAATAATGGTCATAATTTAAAATTATATTATATTCTATCTTTAAATTATTAAAAATTATACTATAAAATAGTTACATATAAAATAGTAATTGCAATTTTAAATCATTTAAGCATGTCTTTACTTCTTGCTGACTTGGTAAATTTATTAAATTTTTAAATTGTATTTATCATTTAAATTTTAAATATTTTAAAAAAAAATAAGATTCCATTGTATGGATTATTTAATAAAAAAACCGTTGCTTTAACAACGGTTTACAAAAATGAAATAAATTATTTTTTCTTTTTAGAGTCAGATCTCTTTTTAGATTTTGCTTTTTTAGCTTTTTCTTTCTTTTTAGATTTCTCTTTTTTTGCTTTTTCTTTCTTTTTAGCTTTTTCTTTTTTAGCTTTTTCTTTTTTCTTTGCTTTTTCTTTAGCTTTAGATTTTTTTTCTTTTTCTTTAGTTTTGTCTTTTTTTGATTTATCTAAATCTTTAGATTTTTTTTCTTTGTTTTTATCTTTCATAGTATCTATTTTTTTATTTTCTAATTTTTTAAATAAATCTTTAAACGGTACAGTTGCATCTGTTTTTATTTTGGTTAAACTCACTTTTGGCGTAGCAGTTTTAGCTACAGATTGCTTTGTAATTGCAACTTTTGGAGTTATTGTTCTTGGTGTTGAAACTTTTGGAGTTACAGTTTTAGCCATTGTTGACCTTACTGCTGCAACTTTAGGAGTAGTTGTTCTTGCTGTAGTTGCTTTTGTTGTAGCAAGTTTTGATACTCTAGTTTTAACCGGAGTTCTACTTGTAGTAATTGTTGGTTTTACTGCAACTTTATCAATTATAACTACAGGTTCAACTTTATCTGCTACAACATTTTTACTTTCTGTCGTTTCTACTTTTTTGTCTAAATTTGATGTTTCGTTTATTATCATAATTATAATTTTTAATTAATTGTAAAATTGATGTAAATCTTGTGTTAACAAAAATACATTATAAAACAATTCGCCAATGTTAAGTTTTATATTTAACTAAAAACTTAACATTAGAATCTTTAAAAAATAGAAAAAAAAGATTTCTGATAATTATTCTGAAAGAACTCTATTTATTTGCATAAATTTTCTAGAATAATAATCTTCTAGTGTTGAAGATATCATAACACCATTACTTGAAGATGAATGAATGAATTTAATTTCATTAGGAAGTACTTCTGTAATCATTCCAACATGATTAATAATTCCTCTTGATTTGGTTGCAAAAAATATTAAATCTCCTTTTTGAGCTTGACTTTTATCAATTTTATAACCATAATTAGATTGATCGTGAGATGTTCTTGGCAAATCTACATTTATTTCTCTAAACGATGCTAGCATTAATCCCGAACAATCAAAACCAGAATTTGTAGTTCCACCAATTCTATAATGAACTCCAATATTCTCTGATGCTTTGGCAATTAAAAAATCAATTTTATTACTATTTTCTGATGAAATTGGCTTTGTTGCAGTAATATCTTTTAGTTTAATTTCATCATCAGTATTATAAATTAAATCTTTTTCTTTTTTTACAATTAACTCATAACCAATTGGCAATCCGTTTTTTACATCAGGATTTAATTCTTGCAATTCTTTTACAGTAACCTTATAAATTCTAGAAATTTTATATAATGATTCTTTTGGTTGTACTTTATGTATTACAGTTGAAACTGATATTAAAGGTTTTTGTAAATCAAGATTTGTAGCAGTATTTTCAGTTGGAGTTGAAACTAAATCTGGATATTTTTCAACGATGGTAACAAAATTAGGATTAGGAATTTTAATTTTAAAACCCATTTTTAATGCACCAGTTTTTAATTCTGGATTGGTTTCGCAAATGGTTTCCATTGTAACGCCATATTTTTTAGAAATACTATATAAAGTTTCTTTAGATGCGACTAAATGTGTACTAAACTCTTTATTTGTAGTTGTAACAACTTCTATATTTTCTTTTTCTAATGGTTTTTTTTCAACTACTTTCTTTTCCTTTACTTTTACTTTTTCTTCCTTATATTTTTTATTTGGAACTTCTAAAACGGCATTTAACTTTAAAACTCCATTTTTATATTTCGGATTTAGTTCAAATAATTCTGCTTGAGTAACATTATATTTTTTAGCTATTGCAAATATAGATTCGCCATTAACAACTTTATGCTTTATGATTTTTTGAGAAAAACCAAACGAAGTAATCAAAAAAAATGCTATTATATATTGGGATAATTTCATTAAATAAGTAGGATATAAATTGAATTTTAAAAGTCGCAATTTACTAATAATGTCTAGTTTTGATTGATTTTTTAACTTAAATTTAAGTTGAAATTCTGTCGAATTATTGCTACGCATTAAGTTTTAAATAGTTTATAGAACTATTAAACCTATGTCTCTTAAAGTATTTATTGATTTAGAATACCAAAATAATTCGAAATCTTCAAACTGGTTTTCATAATTTATTTTTAAATCTGAAAAAGTTGTTTTTTTATCATTTGCTACAGCAATTTGCTCCAAAATTAAAGTCAACCAAATGGCTTTTTCCTCTTCCAAATTAATTTCTACCGATTGCTTTTTATCGTGAAATATTAATTTTTGCATTTGCCAAGAAGTTCCTTTTTTAGATTTAGAAAATGTTTCTACAATTGGCTTTCCTCCTATCCAAATTATCCTTGCCGATGGTTTTATAGAAAATTCAATCTCTTTTTGTAACGAATTATAAATGTATTCAGAATTAATTGTGGTTTTCGGAATTTTAAAATCAAACCAATCTTGGAGAGGAAAATCAAAACCTATAGAATGCATAAAATTAAACAACGATTTTTTTAATCCAAAAGAAAATTTATCATGATTTATTCCAGTTTTATCTTTAAAAGCAACATCGTTATTGGCAAAAGTAATTTCATTTTGCTGCGGAATTACTCCAAACTCTTCTGGAAACATTCCAACAGGAGAATGGGCAGTCATTGCAAATTGATGCCAAAATCCACTTTGAAGAATTCCAATTTCAAACAATTGACGCACCATTTCTAGACTATCAATAGTTTCTTGAACGGTTTGCGTTGGATAACCATACATTAAATAGGCGTGAACCATAACGCCAGATTCTGTAAAATTACTGGTAACTTGTGCTACTTGTTCTACCGTAACGCCTTTTTTAATTAGTTCTAATAATCTATCAGATGCCACTTCCAATCCGCCAGAAACTGCTATACAACCAGATGCTGCAAGTAAAATACATAAATTTTTAGTAAAACTTTTTTCAAATCTAATGTTGGTCCACCAAGTAACTGCTAAATTTCTTTTTAAAATTTCTAATGCTACTTCTTTCATTAATGCTGGTGGCGCGGCTTCATCTACAAAATGAAAACCATTTTCGCCAGTTTGCGCAATTAATTCTTCCATTCTATCTACTAGAAGTTTGGCTGCAACTGGTTCGTATAATTTTATATAATCTAAAGAAATATCACAAAAAGTACATTTTCCCCAATAACAACCGTGCGCCATTGTGAGTTTATTCCATCTACCATCACTCCATAAACTGTGCATTGGGTTGGCAATTTCTATTACAGAAATATAATTGTCCAGAATTAAATCTGAATAATCTGGCGTTCCAACTTGGGCTTGTTTGTAATCTTGTTGTAATGAATTATTTTTGTAAACTACTTTATTGTTTTCTAATAAAAAGGTGCGTTTGAATTCATTTGATGAGATTCTTCTTTCGTCAGAATGACAAAAAGAATGAAGTAATTCAACAGGAAGTTCACCATCATCAAGTGTAATAAAATCGAAAAATTCAAAAACACGTTCGTCTTTTAAACTTCTTAATTCAGTATTTGGAAAACCGCCACCCATTGAAATTTTAATTTCTGGAAAATGTTTTTTTATAAATTGTGCACAACGAAAAGCACTGTATAAATTTCCGGGAAATGGAACCGAAATCAATACCAATTTTGGTTGTACATTTTTTATCTTTTCATCTAAAATTTTTAACGCAATTTTATCAATGTAGGTTAACTCTTTTTGCAATTCATTATACATTTCGTCAAATGAGTTGGCGCTTCTACCAAGGCGTTCTGCATAGCGAGAAAAACCAAAATTTTCATCGATACATTCTTTAATAAAATCTGATAAATCTTCTAGATATAATGTGGCAAAATGTTTAGCTTTATCTTGAATTCCCATACTTCCAAAAGCCCATTCCATATCGTCAATCTGTTCAAATCGTGATGCTTCTGGCAAGAAATTATCTTGACAAATTTGTCTGGCTAAGGTTGGATTTTTTCCTTGTAGAAACGCAATTACAGAATCAATTGTTTTTAAATATTCATTTTTTAAAGCATAAATTCTTTTAGAATTGGAAGATAGTAACTTTAAGTTGGAAGAATTAAAAATTTCAATTAACCCTTTTTTAGAAAATAATTCTACTATAACTTCAATACCTAAATCCATTTGAAAAGCACTTATATTTTTGGTATTTAAAAAACCTTTAATATAAGCAGTTGCAGGATAAGGTGTATTTAATTGCGTAAAAGGTGGCGTTATGAGAAGAATGTCTTTCAACTATTTTTTTTTTGCAAAAGTAAACTAATTTTTAATTTTAATAATTCAAATGATTGGTATTATACTTTTTAATATTTTTGCTTTATAATTCAATAAAAGAATTAATTATGTTTGACAACGAATTTAAAAAAGCAATACAAAACTTGCCAAGCTCAGAAAAAGACAAACTCATTTTAAGATTATTAAAATGGGATTTAGCATTAGCCAACAAATTATATTTTGAATTGGTAGATATAGAAACTGCAGAAGATAAAAGATTGGAACTACAAAAAAAAATTTCTAAAGATTTAAAACTAGCTAACGATAGATTTTATTCTTTGGGTTACATACTTATGGATATGCGAAATTTGAGCGGTTTAATTACAGAACATATTACTACAACCAAAGATAAATACGGAGAAATTACCTTAAATATGCAATTATTAATAGAATCTATTTCTTTAAACAAATTGTATATTTTAAATTCTAAACCCAAAGATTCGTACACCTACTGTATTTATGTAATTGCTAGAGCTTTTAAAATTTTATTATTAATTAAATCGCAACACGAAGATTTACATATAGAATTTAGAGATGATTTAAAAAAACTAGGTAATTTAATTGGCGAAAATGATAGATTAATGCGAATTGCAATTAACAATGGCTTAGATGTAAACTGGTTATTACAGTTTGAAATACCCAAAAATATTGTTGAAATTCATAAAGAAATAAGAGCCAACGGATTTTTAAAATAGCATTTAACTATAAATTAGGAATTACAAATTGTGTAAAACCTTGGAAATTTAAGTATTTTTACAAAAAAATAAATTATGCCAAGCGATTGTATTAGCTATCAAGAATCTGGATATTTTTCTAAAATAATTATTGATTATTTAGATAAAAAATCAGACTTAAAACAATTTTACAATCGATTTCCTGTTGTTGAAAATTTTAAAGAACAAATTGAAGAAAAAAAACAAAATTTTCCTCAAGAAAATAGACAAGTTTTAGTTGAAGAATTACAAAAACAATACAAAGGTTTTACATCTAGTGAAACAACTTTAAACAACATTAAACTTTTAAACAATTCAAACACTTTTACAATAACAACTGGTCATCAACTGAATTTATTTACTGGACCATTGTATTTTTTATATAAAATTGTTTCTACTATAAATCTTTGTAAAGAATTAAAAACTAATTATCCAGATTATAATTTTGTTCCTGTTTATTGGATGGCAACAGAAGATCACGACTTTGAAGAAATAAATTATTTTAATTTTAAGAATAAAAAAATAAAATGGAATAAAGAAAGTTTTGGACCAGTTGGACGTCTTTCTACAGAAGGTTTAGATGAAGTTTTTGAACAATTTTCTTATGAATTAGGAGTTGGAGAAAATGCTACTTTTATTAAACATTTATTTTCAAAAGCGTATTTAGAACATTATAATTTGGCTGATGCAACTCGTTTTCTTGCCAATGAATTATTCAAAAAGCAAGGTTTGGTAATTATTGATGGAGATGTTGTCGCATTTAAGAAATTATTTATTCCTTATATAAAAGAAGAACTTTTAAATGAAACTTCGTTTAAAAAAGTTTCTAAAACTGTAACACAATTAAAAGAATACAAAATTCAGGTAAATCCTAGAGAAATAAACTTGTTTTATATTGAAGACAATTTACGAGAAAGGATAATTTATGAAAACAATACCTATAAAGTAAACAATACAAAAATTGAATTCACTAAAACTGAAATTCTAGCAGAATTACAAAATAATCCAGAAAAATTTAGTCCAAATGTAATTTTGCGTCCATTGTATCAAGAAGTTCTTTTACCCAATCTGTGTTATATTGGTGGTGGTGGAGAAATTGCGTATTGGTTAGAATTAAAATCTAATTTTGAAGCTAACAAAATTACTTTTCCTATACTATTACTTAGAAATTCTGTTGTTCTTGCAACTAAAAAACAGCTTGAAAAAATTGACAAATTAAATTTAACTTGGAGCGATTTATTTTCTAATCAGCAAGAGTTATTTAATGCTAAAACCAAAGAGTTTTCTAAATTTAAAATAGATTTTACAGAGCAAAAAGAACATTTAAAAAAGCAATTTGAAAAATTATATGAAATTGCAAATGAAACTGATAAATCGTTTGTTGGAGCCGTTAAAGCACAAGAAAAAAAACAAACTAAAGGACTAGAAAATCTAGAAAAGAGATTATTAAAAGCAGAAAAAAGAGTTCATACTGAAACTTTAGAGCGAATATTGCTAACTCAAAATGAACTTTTTTCTAATCAGAGTTTGCAAGAAAGAAAAGCTAATTTTAGTGAATTTTATGTTGATTTTGGAACTGAATTTATAGAAAAATTACTTGGTAATTTGCATCCTTTAGATCAAGAATTTAAAGTCGTTGTTTTGTAATAGATTTTTACAGGAATGATAAATTAATTAGCCAAGATTACTTAATTAAAACTTTTATTTTCATACGTGTTCAGTGAACTTCGTTTGAATGGAATAACATCCCAACTTTTTATTAGAATTTATGAAAAGAAAGCTAGAACCTGTTTGCCTAAAGGCAGGAATGGATTTTACAAATACCAAAACCAATTGCTACTAAAAAATAACTGTACAATGTTAAAAAAACAAATTATAAATTTTTAAAAACTAAAGTAAAACACTACTTTTGCACCAAATTAAAAAAATATATAATGACTACAAATAGAACTTTTACAATGATTAAACCAGATGGTGTTGAAAACGGACACATTGGTGGAATTTTAAATATGATTACCGAAGGTGGTTTTAAAATTGTTTCCTTAAAATTAACTCAATTAACTGTTGCTGATGCAAAGGCATTTTATGCTGTTCACGCTGCAAGACCTTTTTATAGTGAATTGGTAGAATTTATGTCTCGCGGACCAATTGTAGCTGCAATTCTTGAAAAAGAAAATGCAATTGAAGATTTTAGAAACTTAATTGGTGCTACAAATCCTGCTGATGCTGCCGAAGGTACAATTAGAAAAAAATACGCTAAATCAATTGGAGAAAATGCAGTTCACGGTTCAGATTCTGACGAAAATGCTGCTATTGAAAGTGCTTTTCACTTTGCTGGAAGAGAACAGTTTTAAAAAAAGTATTTAATGTTCAGTTTTTAGTGATCAGTTCAATAGTTTAAAATTTATAAATCCCATTTCGTTTTTAAATGAAATGGGATTTTTCTTTTAATACGATTGAAACTTTTAAACCATTTAAACTTTGTACTTTTTTTAAACTTTTCTACCTAAGTACAACCGCAGTAATTACATCTTTACGCAATTCTTCATTAATCATTTTAATGATTTTTTCTTTACCGTAACTTAATTCTTCTCTTAAAACTGCCGACGTTAATTTTACATATAATGTACTTCCTTTTAAAACTACTTCTTGCGTGTAACTATTTACTCCATTTCCCATTAAGTTTTTCCAAGCTTGTTCTACATCAATTTTGTCCATGCCATTTTCTAGTTTATTTACAACTATAAACTGTTTTAAAACGTCGGAAATAGAACTTTCATTACTGCTTCTTTTTGCCATTATTAATGAATTAACTTATGCTATACTAACTTTAAAAAATTTAATTATTTAAGTGAAAATGGAACTTGTTTTATATAACTGTATTTTAATTTTTCACTATTTTGAACTGTAAAACTAGAATCTTTTATAGAAATAATTTGTTCCTTCCAATTGGCATAATCTGTTTTGTAGTTTATATAAAAAATGCCGCTAGAATCTGTAATAGTAATATCTTCTATTACATCATTTACCAAATACTTACCATCATATTGTGGGTATACTTTTTTGCGAAATCCTTTATTGTTTTTAATTTCTATATAATCTATGGCTTCGTTAATTTTATATTCTTTCTTATCACCATCTTTTTTTATAACTTTTTCAATTTCCCAATAACCATTTAATTTTGCAATATCTGCCTTAGTAATTGTTTGATTACAAGAAAATAACAAGATTGAAAACACAACTAATACAACTATCTTTTTCATATTTAATTTAAAATTTAAAATTACGATATAATTTGAACAATAAAAACTATTTTTGATTAAACCTTTCTAAATTTGTTAAGTCCTATTTATAAATTTGAATTATGAAAAAAATTATTTGTTTATTATTTTTATCATCAGTAATTTTTGGATGTTCAAAAACTGATTGTGGTTGTTCATCTCCACCAATTGAAGCCATGTATTTTCCTCCAATTGATGGAAGTACAACTTGGGAAACTAATACAATTGCCAATTTAGGTTGGAATGTAAATGCAGTACAACCTTTGCTAGATTATTTAGAATTAAAACATTCCAAATCGTTTATAGTTTTAGTAAATGGTAGAATTGTAATGGAAAATTATTTTAATGGTCATACTGCTACAAGTCCATGGTATTGGGCAAGTGCTGGAAAAACGTTAACATCTACAGTAACTGGTATTGCAGAACAAGAAGGTTTGATAAATACTAATAATAAAGTTTCTACTTATTTAGGAAACGGTTGGACAAGTGCGCCATTGGCAAAAGAAAATTTTATTACTTGCAAGAATTTATTAAGTATGAATTCTGGATTAAATGATGCTTTGGGCGATGATGTTTCACCTTCAAATTTACAATATCTACAAGATTCTGGAACGCGTTGGGCATATCATAATGTATATGTAAAATTGCAAGATGTTATTGACATTGCTGCGCCAAACCATACTTGGACAACTTATTTTAATGAAAAACTTAAAAATAAATTAGGTATGACTGGAAGTTGGTTAACATCTGGAAATACTGGAAGTTTAAGTGTTTACTGGAGTAATTCTAGAAGTATGGCTCGTTTTGGATTGATGATTTTAAATAAAGGAAAATGGAATGAAACTTCTGTAGTTAATGAAAATTATTTAGGATTAGCAACCAATACATCTCAAAATATAAATCAAAGTTATGGTTATTTATGGTGGTTAAACGGAAAATCTAGTTATCATTTACCACAATCGCAATTACAAATAAACGGAAGTATCATACCAACTGCGCCAAGTGATATGTATATGGCGTTAGGAAAAGACGATCAAAAAATATATGTTGTTCCTAGTAAAAATATGGTGATTATAAGAATGGGAGAAGCAGCAGATAATGTAAATTTAGCTTTGTCAGATTTTGATGCGACTTTGTGGAGTAAGATTAGTGCTTTGTATCAGTAATTTTTTTAAATTCTTAATACTATTCTACTTAAAAAACGAATCAACAAATTCATATTTATTAAAAACCTGCAAATCTTCAATACATTCGCCTACTCCAATATATTTTACAGGAATTTTAAATTGGTCTGAAATTCCAATAACAACGCCACCTTTGGCTGTACCATCAAGCTTTGTAACTGCAAGACAAGTAACTTCTGTTGCTGCTGTAAATTGTGTAGCTTGTTCAAATGCATTTTGACCTGTTGAACCATCTAGAACTAACATTACATCATGTGGCGCATCTTCAACCACTTTTTGCATTACTCTTTTTACTTTAGTTAATTCGTTCATCAAATTAACTTTATTGTGTAATCTTCCTGCAGTGTCAATTATTACAACATCAGCGTTTTGAGAAACCGCACTTTGTAAAGTATCAAAAGCTACTGATGCTGGATCACTTCCCATTTGCTGTTTTACAATTGGAACTCCAACTCTATCTGCCCAAATTTGTAATTGATCTATTGCTGCGGCTCTAAAAGTATCTGCTGCACCAAGTACAACGCTGTAACCTTGTTTCTTTAATTGATAAGCCAATTTACCAATAGTTGTAGTTTTACCAACACCATTAACGCCAACAACCATAATTACATAAGGTTTTTTATCTTTAGGAATTTCGAAATCTTTGGCTTCTCCAGAATTCGTTTCTGATAATAATCCTGAAATTTCTTCTCTAAGAATTTTATTCAATTCTTCTGTACCAAGGTATTTATCGTTGGCAACTCGTTGTTCTATTCTAGTAATAATTTTTAAAGTTGTATTAACACCAACATCAGAGGATACTAAAACTTCTTCAAGATTATCTAAAACTTCTTCATCAACTTTAGATTTTCCTGCGACTGCCTTTGTTAGTTTAGAAAAAAATGATGTGCTCGATTTTTCTACCGCTTTATCAAGGGTTTCTTTTTTTTCGGAAGAAAATATTCTTTTAAAAAAACTCATTTTAATTTAAGGATTTAAGAATTAGTTATTTAAGAATTTTCTATAACAACTAATACTAGAATTACTGTACAAATATAAAAATAAAAAAGCCACTTTCGGTTGAAAGTAGCTTAGTTATATAAACTTTGTTAGATTATTTCTTAGCTAAGAAACTATCTACTTCTTCTGGTGTCATAATGCTTTCAACAAATGTATAAGCTCCAGTTTTAGGAGATCTTACCATTTTAATTGCTTTTGATAATCTTTTAGAAGATGTTTGTAACGATGCTACGGTTTTCTTTGCCATAATATAA
>JAYVKR010000365.1:0-3126 GCA_043768185.1 Flavobacterium sp. | reverse complement strand
GAAATTGAAAATTATATTACCAATCATTCTACAATTACAGATGATGATATTGTAAATTTACTTGATGCTGATGATATTGCTAAGTTAAAACAAGAAACTTCGCTAGATGATGCAACGCTTGAAAATGCTCTTTTAGAAGATTCGAATATTGAAAATTATATTACAAATTAAAAAAAACACAAATGAAAACTAAATTTATATTCTTATTATGTATTGCTTTTACTATTACAACTTTTAGTCAAAGAGGAACGGATTTTAAAGAAAAAAAGGCGCAAATTAAAGCCTTAAAAGTTGGTTATATTACTACCGAATTGAACTTAACAAGTGAAGAAGCTGCAAAGTTTTGGCCATTATTTAATGCATTTGAAGAGAAGCAACAAGAAATAAGAAAACAAAAAATGAAAAGTTTTATGGATAGATCTAAGGAAGATGCTATTGACAAACTATCTGAAAAAGAAGCTACAACAATTTTAAATCAATTGGAAAGTAATGATGAAGAATTACATCAATTGAAGAAAAAATTTGTGTCTAGTTTAAAAAATGTTTTACCAGCAGTAAAAATTTTAAAACTTAAAAAAGCAGAAGAAGAATTTAGTAAAAAGTTATTGAAACAGTATCGAGATAAAAAAGCAAAACCTTAATTTTAGTTTTCAGTTTTTAGTCTCGGTTTAAACAAATTTTGAAATTTATTTAAACTTAAAAATAACTGTAATTAATTTTTTGTTGATTATAAATCTTTTTGTTAAATTTAACGTAACTAAAATTTTGATACCTAAAATTTAAAACCTTCAGTCAAATAAATACCAAAAAAATAAAAACGAGAATGAAAACTAAATACGAAAAGTAATTTTAACAATCTTATCCTTTCCAGTAGCAATTGCAGTAGTTTCATCTATAAATCGTATTGTATAAAGAGTTGCATCTTTAGAAAATTGCTTCCAAGAATTTCCGCTATCACTAGAGTAAAATAAACCATTTGATCCAACACAAACTAATTGTTTTCCGTTACTGTTTGGAACAAATTGTATGCACGAAGCATATCCATAACCAGTATTTTCTCCAACCAATTTCCAAGTTATTCCTCCATCTTTGGTTATTGCTTTATTTTGAAAATTTTGATTTGGTTTTTCATAGTTTCCACCTGCAATAAATCCGATTTTGTGGTTATAAAAATCGGCAGTAAAAATTCCGGTCATTGCTTCGCCTTGAACAATAGGAGTTTCATATACTTTCCAAGAATTTCCTTTATCCGAAGAGAAGAAAACTCTAGATTTTTTGCCACCAGAAACTATCCAAGTATTTTCTCCTTTAATTATTATATTGGTATTGCTGGCTGCAAATGCTGCTTCGCCTTCAACAATTTTAGGTAATTTTTCACACTTAATTTTGTTCCAAGTTTCGCCACCATTACGAGTTATAATAATACAAAAACAGTTTTCTATTGGATCACCAACAGCAATTCCTTCGTTATCGTTCCAAAACTGCATACTGTCATAAAAAACCTTTTCGTTTTTTTCTTCATAAACTAATTTCTTTTGTACCAAATCTTTAGAAAATTTGTATAACAAAGCAGGATTTCCTACATTTAGAATAAAAATAGAATTGGTTGTTTGAGCTATGCTTCTAAATTCCATTTTTACAGAATCTTTGTTTAATTGACGTTGCATTTTATTAGCATCAATAAGACTTAAATACCCAACTCTGTTTTTATCTGCAGCATACCAAACTTTATTATTAGATACTGTTATTGATCTAATACTAATTTTATCTTTTAGAATAGTATCAATTTTTACAGAAGTAAATACTTTTTCTGTCGAAACTTTTGTTGATTTACAAGAATAAAATACTACGGAAAGTAGTAATAAACAGACTATTTTTTTCATGAGATTAACATTTTTTCTTTGCTAATATACAACTTACTAATGTTAATGATTTGTGAATGTTTATTCTTGGCACAAAAATTGGATACTAGAAAGAGAATTCTATTATAAACTAAAATATATTAATTATGAAAACGAAAATTAACGAATACCAAGAAAACAATCACAAAATTGTGAGTAAAACCAAATTATTTTTAACGTCGTTGATGAGTTTGCTGTTTGTAAGTTCATTTTTCGCACAAGATAGAACTACAGTTAATGCAACTAGTTCTGAAATAAGTGATAATCTAGATCTTAGAGCTGTTGCTTCTATATTTGGAGATTCTAAAAATTTAGAAGATTTTGAAAATCGATTGAATGATCCTAAAACTCAAATATCTAATTTAGATTTAAATGGAGATAATCAAGTAGATTATTTACGTGTTATAGAATCTGTAGAAGGAAGAACACATTTAATTGTGGTACAATCAGTTTTAGGTAGAGATACTTTTCAAGACGTAGCAACAATTGAGGTAGAAAAAGACACTAACAATCGTGTGCAAGTTCAAGTAGTTGGCGATGTATATATGTATGGAACTAATTACATTTATGAACCAGTTTATGTGAGTACACCAATAATTTATGATTATTTTTGGACACCAAGTTACAGACCTTATTATTCTAATTGGTATTGGGATTATTATCCAAGCTATTATACCTATTGGAATCCTTGTCCGATTTTTAGATACAGACACAATATTGGGTTATGGATAAACTTTGATGTACAATATAATTATGTTAATTATAGAAGATGTGAAGTTGCTTATAACAATTATTATGGAAGAAGAAGTAATGGTTATGAAAGACAGTATCCAAATCGTTCTTTTTCTGTTAGAAATTCTGGTTATAGAAACCGTCAAGAATTAGAAAGCACTCGCACAACTAGAGATGTTGCTTATACCACAAGAGGAAATTCTGGTACAAGAACTGGAACTGCTGCCGATACACCAATCAGACAAGCTAATGGAAATATTAGAGGAAATTCTGGAACAAGAACTGGAACTGCTGCCGATACACCAATTAGACAAACTAATAATACAATAAGAGGAAATTCTGGAACTAGAACTGAAACTTCTGCCGATACACCTATTAGACAAACAAATAATAATGTAAAAGGAAATTCTGGAACTAGAACTGAAACTTCTGCCGATACACCTATTAGACAATCAAACAATACAATAAGAGGAAATTCTGGTACAAGAACTGA
>JAYVKR010000364.1:0-2840 GCA_043768185.1 Flavobacterium sp. | reverse complement strand
TCTGTTCTTAAATCGCCAATAGGCAATTGCGATCCTGTAAAGATTACTGGTTTACCTAAGTTTTCTAACATAAAACTCAATGCTGATGCAGAATAAGACATTGTATCTGAACCGTGTAGCACTACAAATCCATCAAAAAGCGAATAATTTTCTTCTATAATTGTGGCAATTTGAACCCATTTTTCAGGATTCATATTTGATGAATCTATAGGTTTTTCAAACGAAATTGTTTCTATTGTACAATCTAGTTGTTTTAATTCGGGAATTTTATTGAGTAATTTACTAAAATTAAATGCCTTTAAAGCTCCAGTTTCAAAGTCTTTCATCATACCAATTGTGCCACCAGTATAAATTAAAAGTATGTTGGGTTTTACTTGCATTTGCATTTTTTTACAAATGTATTTTATATTCTAATGCTATCAAAAAGTATTTTTATAACTTTGTTTAAATTTATTAAGTTAAAAATGAGTACGGTTATAACAAATATTAAACAACTCGATTTAAAAGGCAGTTACACTTATGCCGATTATTTATTGTGGAAATTTAAAGAAAGAGTAGAATTAATAAAAGGTAAAATTTTTAAAATGAGTCCTGCTCCTAATTCTTTTCATCAAGAAATATCTAGAGAATTAACTTTTTTATTGGGAGATATTTTTAGGAAAACTAATTGTAAAATGTATATCGCACCATTTGATGTTAGATTAATAAATTTTAAAGAAAGTACTGATAACAATAAGATTATTACTGTTATTCAACCAGATTTGTGTGTTATTTGTGATCGTTCTAAAATTGATGAAAAAGGATGTTTGGGTGCGCCAGATTTAATTATCGAAATTTTATCACCTGGAAATTCTAAAAAAGAAATGGATATAAAATTTGATTTATATCAAGAAAATAAAGTTTTAGAATATTGGATTGTAAATCCTACTGATAAAACAATTTTAATTTATGTTTTAAAAGATGACATTTATATTGGATTAAAACCTTTTATAGAAGATAGTAAATTGCAAAGTCCAACGTTTCCTAAATTAAAATTTGCTGTAAAAAAAGCATTTGAAGTATAAAAATTAATCGTACTTAGATTTATTTACTACAGGATTGGCATACATATTTAAAAAACTTTCTACCATCATTTCATTAGTAGCGTCAATTTTTAATTCTAACCTTCTTTCAAATAATGATTTTTCATCTTCTGTATATAAATGAGCATATTTATTGGTTTTATAAAGTATATCAAAAGCTATAAAATTGGTTGGCCACAATTTATACGATTTTAAAATGGAATCGTCAATAACTTGTGCCAATGCTTGAATTTGCTTGTTAGAATTATCATATTCAGTTGCAATTTCATCTAATTCTGACCTTAAAACTTCACCTACATGAATGTGAATGTGTTTTTTCTGACCAATAATTCCACTTAACAACGTCATAAAATCTTCATTTTTTTCTTTAATGTAAATTTCATCATTGGCTTCTGCCATAAGTTGTGGCATTTTTAAAGCATCTGTTGGATCATATTCATAAGAAATTGAAACTGGAACTATTTTAACATTCTTAAAATAATTCATTAAATTCTTGTCTTCGCAACCCATTGCGAGCATTTTTAAAACTCCTGGATTTGTTGCGTCGTTGCCATCTTTAGTTCTTCCTTCGCGTTGCGCTATCCACACAGATCGATTTTCTCTTAATAATAATTGTGCAATATATTCTGCCAATAATTTAGAACTAGTAAGCATTTCTCTTGGCGATAAACCACGTTGTACAAGAAAATTTCTATTTAATTTAGACAATGATAAAAGGAATGATTTCTTTACTAAATTATCTCCAATTGCCGATGCTGTCATTACTAAACCGTAGTCAAACAAGCATGCGTTTAATAATGATGTATCTAAAATTATGTCTCTATGATTGGAAATAAAAAGATAGGAAGTGTTTTTTTCTAATTTTTCAAAACCCGAAGTGGTTAATCCTTCTGAACTTTTTTCTAATACTTTTTGTACTGATTGATAAATGAAATTACATTGAAAATCGCGAATAGAATGCGTTTTTTTTAATTGCTCTTTCCAAATGGCATCATCAACCTCTGGAAAAGTAAAGTTCATTAATGCTTTCATCATTGGATGTTGAACCACATTATGAATTGCTTCATTTATTTCGGCATCATAATAAGGACGAATGGCATCAAATTTTTGCATCTAAAAAAATAATTTTTGTTGCAACAAATAAACAAAAAATTTAGCATTTTAATCAATACTGAGTTGTTAAATACCAAAAACAATTTTAGAATTTTCAGTTGTAATGCTAGCAATTTCTTGTATTGGAAGATTATAAATCTCAGATAATTTTTGTGCTACTAAAAGTGTATAACTACTTTCGTTTCTTTTTCCTCTATATGGAACTGGCGCTAAGTATGGCGAATCTGTTTCAAGAACAATATTTTTTATGTCTATTTGATTTAAAAATTGATCTATTTTTCCGTGTTTAAAAGTTGCAACGCCACCAATGCCCAATTTCATATTTAAAGAAATGGCATGTTGTGCTTGCTCTAAATTTCCAGAAAAACAATGAAATATTCCAAATAATTCGTCACTTCTTTCAGATTCTAAAACTTCAAAAACCTCATCAAAAGCATCACGACAATGAATGTTTATTGCTAGTTTATGTTTTTTTGCTAATTGTATTTGACGTTTAAAAGCTGTTTTTTGAATGTCTAAAGTGGTTTTGTCCCAATACAAATCAATTCCTATTTCGCCAATAGCATAAAATTTATTTTTAGCTAATTCTGTTTCAACGTGTTGTAATTCTTCTTGATAATTTTCTTTTACATAACATGGATGCAA
>JAYVKR010000363.1:0-6603 GCA_043768185.1 Flavobacterium sp. | reverse complement strand
ATTGTAAGCACGTCGAGCATTGTGTTTTTTGCTCGTAAATCCAAATTCACAAAAACATAAACGGCGAAGGAAACTACGCTCTTGCTGCATAATCTGAATTATAGTAAGATTGGCCTTGTTCCTATTAGATAGGAAAGCAGGATTTACCTCGATAGCTTTGGTTTGTGGCGGTCGATAAAGGTAAATCGTAAAAATAAACCTAAGAACAGTAAAGCTTCGTGGCTGTTACGAAAAAATTAGAAGATAAGTGTTTTGTGGCTGTTTTTGGCCAAGCAGAATAACGAAAATTTAATCAAAAAATAAGCGTGTAGAAAGCTCTTTGATTGCTTGTTTGGACCCGAGTTCGATTCTCGGCGACTCCACATTAAAATCCGTAATTAATTCTAAAAAATTAATTACGGATTTTTTTTAGTAAAAAAAATTAAAAAATAAATCATAACTTTTATCAAAAAAACCTAACAAATTCAAGCTAAACTTTAAATAAATAAATTTTAACAAAATAAATGTAGAAAAATTTTTACTTTTTTTAAAACCATTTTATTACGTACTTCGTAGATTAATTTTATAACAATCTTTTAAATTAAAAATGGAGCATATTTCATCTATTTTAGAATATAATAAGAAATTTGGTATAATTACAAGCAATCAATTACTTATTAATAATGGAAAAACAAATATAAATATTAAATATATAAATAAAATAAAATTAATTAAATACAGAATGTATTATGGAAACCTATTACTTCTATTATTAAGTATGTGTTTTTTATCTACTTTATTTTTGAATTTGAATTATTATAATAAAGTATTAATAGGAGTAATTGCATTTGTATTATTTATAGCATCAACAATACATGAGTTTTATTGCTACAAAATAATAATTAAACTAAATAATAATGAAGTACATACAATAAATACAACACAAATTCATAAAAAATGTATAAAAAAATTCTACTACATTATTTCAGATAAAGTAAAAGAAAATAAAAAAGCAAATATAAATTAAGGTGTAACTTTTTCGCCATCCCAATTCATAAATCCACCAATTAAATTATAAGTTTTTTCAAATCCTAACTGATTCATCACAGCACAAGCTTGCTCACTTCTACTTCCTGCTTTGCAATACACATAATAATTTTTAGATTTATCCATTTCTTCCAATTTATAAATAAATCCTTGACCTTTAAAAATATCATTTTGTATGGCATTAACAATAATGCCTTCATTACATTCATCTTCTGTTCTTACATCCAATACAACTGCATTTTCATCTTGATCTAATTGTGCTTTCCAATCTTGTTGCGATAAATTCATCTTTCTTTTTTTTTTTTTTCAAATTTACAAATTTTAAACAAAATTAAAAATTTAACATAACATTTGTATATACAAATTAAAAATATAGTACTTTTGTATCTACAAATATTACAATTACAATAATGACAATTGAAGAAATTATTAAATCGACAATTAAATTAGACGAAGCAAAAAAAATCATACTCAATGTAATGTATACACAAAATGTTGTAAGTGATAAGTTAAGTGAGCTTATAAAACCTTACGATTTATCTAGCGAGCAATATAACGTGTTACGAATTCTAAGAGGTCAAAAAGGTTGTCCTGCCAATATGTGTATGATTCAAGAACGAATGATTGCAAAAAATAGTAACACAACTAGATTAATAGACAAACTACTTCTAAAAAAATTAGTTACAAGAGAAGTTTGCGATGAAAACAGAAGAAAAATAGAGATTTTAATAACACCAAAAGGTCTTGAACTTTTAAATTCGTTAGATGATAAAATTATTGAACACGAACAAACTTTTGCAAAAAATTTATCACCATTAGAACAAATTCAATTAAATACATTATTAGAAAAATACAGACAATAACAATAATTAAATACTATGAGCAATTTCATTCAAGACGCAAATTGGCGTTACGCAACTAAAAAATTCGATGCAACTAAAAAAGTTTCTACCCAAGATTTAAACATTTTAAAAGAAGCAATTCGTTTATCTTCATCTTCATACGGACTTCAACCATATAAAATATTATTTGTTGAAAATCCAGAATTAAGAGCTAAACTACAACCAGTTTCTTGGGGACAATCTCAAGTTGTAGATGCATCTCACCTAATAGTTTTTGCCATTCAAACCAATGTTGGAGACAAAGAAATAGATGCCTATTTTAAAAACGTAACCCAAACTAGACAAATTCCAAACGAAGCAATTGCTGGTTATTCTAGTTTTATGAAATCTAAAATAAGTACGTTATCAGAAGATGAAAAAAATATTTGGTCATCAAAGCAAACCTATCTTGCACTTGGAAATCTTTTAAATGCAGCTGCCGAACTTAAAGTAGATGTAACACCAATGGAAGGTTTTGATCCAATACAATACAACGAAATTTTAGGATTATCAGCATTAGGATTACACGCTTCTTTAGTAGCAACAATTGGTTACAGAAGCACAGAAGACGACACACAACATTATGCAAAAGTTAGAAAATCTAACGAAGATTTATTTATAACACTTTAATATTTACCAATTTAAATTAAAACAATGAAAAATTTAAAAACAATCGCAATTGCATTATTAGTAACATTTGCAACAATCGCCACAGCACAAACTAAAAAAATTAATGCTGCTAAAAGTACCGTAAACTGGGTAGGAAAAAAAGTAACAGGTTCACACGAAGGAACAGTTATTTTAAAAGAAGGATCATTAATTTTTAAAACTAAAAAATTAAAAGGCGGAACATTCACAGTAGATTTATCAACAATAACTGTAACCGATTTAAAAGCCGGACAAGGAAAAGAAAGTTTAGAAGGCCATTTAAAAGCCGACGATTTTTTTGGAACAGACAAATACCCAACTTCAAAATTAGTTTTTAAAAAAATTGCCGATAAAGGAAACGGAACCTACACAGTAACAGCCGATTTAACAATTAAAGACGTAACAAGTCCGGTAACTTTCGATTTAGTAGTAAAAGCCAACACAGCAACAACAACTTTCAAAATTGATAGAACAAAATACGGAATCAAATTCAAGTCTAAAAATTTCTTCGAAAATCTTGGAGATAATGTAATTAACGACGATTTTGACGTAACCGTAAATCTAGTTTTTTAATAAAATTAAAACTCATATAAAAACCTTACAGTTCAATTTGTAAGGTTTTTTTCTTTTGGGCAAGTGCGCAAGAAAAATGCGCACCACGCTTTTCGTTCCCAAACTTTTATTTTTTAAAAAGAAAAAAATAAAAGGTTTTCCACTACAATCGTTCTTGCAAACCCAATAAAATTAGAAAATTTAAATTTAAAAATTTCCAGCAATAAATCCGCTTCATTTGTCATTCCGTAAGAATCTAAAAAAAATCATAAAAAACTAAAAACAATTTGGAAATTAAAATACAATTACTACTTTTGCAATTCAAAATAATACAATGAATAACATTTTAAACAATACTTGGTGGTGGAACAATTTACGTCAATCTTCGTGAACTGAACCGCTATAGTATATTTTAAATCTAAATATCACAAAAAAGCTTGTCAATCACGACAAGCTTTTTTTTATGCTGTAAAAACGTTGCATTGCAACGTATCTGTATAAAAACGTTGCATTGCAACGTTTCTCAATGTAAAAAAATATGAAAACATACAACCTAAATACCAATTACAAGCAAATTCTAGCAGACACAATAACACCAGTTAGTGTCTATTTAAAAATTCGCGATAAATTTCCAAACAGTATTTTGCTAGAAAGTTCAGATTATCATGCAAATGATAATAGTTTTTCCTACATATGTTGCAATCCAATAGCATCCATAAAAGTAGAAAACGAAATTATAACCACACAATTTCCAGACAATACAACTCAAGAAATTTCAATAACTAAAGAAATAAATGTTGCCAACACAATTCAACAATTTGCATCGCAATTTAAATCCAATAATGAAAATTTTAAATTCATCACCAACGGATTATTTGGTTACATCAACTACGACGCAGTTCGATATTTTGAAAAAACAACAATCAATAAAAAACCAAATTTTAGCGAAACTCCAGATATTTTCTACGCCGTTTATCAAAACATAATTGCCATAAATCATTTCAAGAACGAAGCATATATCTTCTGTCATTCATTAAAAAACCTAGATAATACTGATGAAATCATTCAACTATTACAAACTAAAAATTTTGCATCTTATTCCTTTAAAAAAGAAGGATTAAAAACTTCTAATATTTCAGATCTAGATTTTAAAACCAATGTAACCTTGGCTAAAAAACATTGCAAACTAGGAAACGTGTTTCAATTGGTTTTGTCTAAACGCTTTTCGCAACAATTTAAAGGCGACGAGTTCAATGTTTATCGTGCCTTGCGAAGTATAAATCCTTCTCCTTACCTATTCTTTTTTGATTATGGAAATTTTAAATTATTTGGTTCCTCGCCAGAAGCACAAATAATTATAAAAAACAGAATTGCCGAAATTCATCCCATTGCAGGAACTTTTAAACGAACAGGAAACGACGAAGAAGATGCACTATTAGCCAAAAAATTATCGCAAGATGATAAAGAAAATAGCGAACACATTATGCTTGTAGATTTAGCAAGAAACGATTTAAGCCGCAACGGAAATCAAGTTAAGGTAGAAAAATATCGCGAAGTTCAGTTTTTTTCTCATGTAATTCACTTAGTTTCCAAAGTTACAAGTCAGTTATTTCCAACTGCCAATTCCATGCAAGTAGTTGCAGATACATTTCCTGCAGGAACTTTATCTGGAGCACCAAAACACAAAGCAATGCAATTAATAAACGAAATTGAAACAACAAACAGAACATTTTATGGTGGAGCAATTGGATTTATGGATTTTAACGGAAACTTTAATCACGCCATAATGATACGAACTTTTTTAAGTAAAAACCATACCTTGCAGTATCAAGCTGGAGCAGGAATTGTTGAAAGTTCTAATGAAAATGAAGAATTAGAAGAAGTTTATAACAAACTTGGAGCGTTGGATAAAGCTTTGGAAATTGCAGAAAAAATTTAATAAAAGTAGGAAGCTGGAAGCACGAAGTTAAAAGTATGATTTACGAAGTACGATGTACGAAATACAAAATTATAAAGTATAGAATACAAAACAAGATTAAAAGAAAATAGAAACCTAAAAAACTTTGAGACTTAGTGACTTCGTGGCAAAAAAATATAGTGGCAAAAAAACATAGTGGCAAAAAAATAAAAATATGAAAAACATACTAGTAATAGATAATTACGACAGTTTCACTTACAATTTAGTTCATTATCTAGAAGATTTAAACTGCAAAGTTTCTGTTTTAAGAAATGATGAGTTTGATATAGAAGAAGTTGCAAAATTTGATAAAATTCTACTTTCTCCTGGTCCAGGTTTACCATCTGATGCTGGTTTGTTAAAAGAAGTAATTCAAAAATATGCAGCAAGTAAAAGTATTTTAGGCGTTTGTCTTGGTCAACAAGCCATTGGTGAAGTATTTGGCGGAAAGCTTACCAATCTAGAAAAAGTGTATCATGGCGTTTCTTCTAAAGTTCAAATTATTGTAAACGACGAGCCACTTTTTAACGATTTAGAAAACGAAATTGAAGTTGGTCGTTACCATTCGTGGGTAATTTCTAAAGAAAATTTTCCAGACGATTTAGAAATAACATCAATTGATGAAAATGGAGAAATAATGTCAATTCGTCATAAATTTTACGATGTAAAAGGCGTTCAATACCATCCCGAAAGTATTTTAACACCAAATGGTAAAAAGATTTTACAAAATTGGATCAATCAATAACAATTACAAAAATCAATTACAAAAATCAATTGCAAAAATCAATTACAAAAATCAATTTAAAAAATTCAAATCCTAGATTTTAGATTCATAAAAAGTTAATATAAAATGAAAAATAAAAAATTGAACTTCACTTAGTCACACTGAGCGCAGTCGAAGTGATGTAAAAATTGAACTTCACTTTGTCACACTGAGCGCAGTCGAAGTGACGTAAAAATTGAAAGAAATAAATTTTAATTGAAAAATCTAATATTAAATTAAACTTTGTCACACTGAGCGCAGTCGAAGTGACGTAAAAATAAAAAACTTTGCGTCTTAGCGACTTTGTGGCAAAAAAAGTAGCAAAAAGCATAGCGACTTAAAATATGAAAGCAACATTAAACCGATTAATAAATCACGAAATATTAACCAAAGAAGAAGCTAAAACTATTTTGGTAAACATTTCTACAGGTCAATACAACACGAGTCAAATAGCAGCATTTTTAACTGTATATATGATGCGAAGCATAACAATTGAAGAATTAGCTGGTTTTAGAGAAGCGTTATTAGAATTATGCATTCCTGTAGATTTTTCACAGTACAATACCATAGATTTATGCGGAACTGGTGGCGACGGAAAAAACACGTTCAACATTTCAACTTTAGCGTCATTTATAACTGCTGGCGCAGGAATAAAAGTTGCCAAACACGGTAATTATGGCGTTTCATCAATTTCTGGATCAAGCAATGTTATGGAAAGTTTGGGAATAAAATTAAGTGCTGACAATGATTTTCTTCAAAAAAGTATGGATCAAGCC
>JAYVKR010000362.1:0-14501 GCA_043768185.1 Flavobacterium sp. | reverse complement strand
CCAAGTTCCAGTTATTCCATTGCTCGATGTAGTTGGTAAAGCAGGAATTGCTCCATTTTGACAAATAGATGTTGGCAATGTAAAACTTGGTGTTATTGACGGATTTACATTAATAGTTACTGTTCTTGTATTTGCACATTGTCCTCCATTTGCTGTAAACACATAACTTCCAGATGTTGTGTTGCTTACAGTAATTGGATTCCAAGTTCCTAAAATTCCATTATTAGAAGTTGTATTTAAAATTGGCGGAACAGAATTTAAACATATTGCGGCAGGAAGTGTAAATGTTGGATTTACATTGTTTACAACAAAAATAGTTTGAATAAAAACATTGGCACACTGACCAGCATTGGGTGTAAAAGTATAAAAGAAAGTTCCTACTGTCGAATTATTTACTGTATCAGGATTCCAAGTTCCAAAAATTCCATTTGTAGATTGACTTGGTAATAATGGTGGAGTTCCAAAACGGCATAATCCTGGATTTAATCCTTCAAAAAATGGATCTGATTTTTCTGTAACTGTTACATTTTCTGTTGTTTGAGAAGATGAAACTGCGCCACATGAATCTGTTACAATTAATGAGTAAGTTCCATTATTAGAAGCTGTTAAGTTAGTAATAGAAGGATTTTCAGTTGTAGATGAATAACCATTTGGACCAGACCAAGAATAAGTATAAGGAGCAATTCCATTGGCAGGATTTGCAGTTAAATTTAAAGTTTCGCCTTGACATAATATTGTTGGTGAAGCTACAGGATTGCAAGTTGGGTTAGCAATAATAAAATTAGCTTTATAATTGGCTCCAGAATTATTTATTGTTTTTGTAGTTTCACAAGTTGCTGGGTTAGAATTAGAACCAGTATAATCATAGTATATTTCTAAAGTATAATTTCCTGGAAGTAATGAAGTTGTAAAATCTTGATTTATTGAATAGGTTTTCCATTTTTGATCGCCATTTCCGCAAGGTCCAAAACCATCATCAAACGTACTTGAAACTAAATCACAATTGTTTACTGTTGCTAAAGAAATAGTATTAAAAATTCCAGAAGGAGTAGAAGATGTTGGATAAACTCTCCACAACAAGCTTGCACTACATACATTTGCCAAGGTGTTTTTAAAAGTTTTAATTTCTGCTCCAGTTATTCTTGCACAAGTAGCATTCTGTCCAAAAGTTCCCAAACTTACTGCGTCAAAATTTTGAGCATTCGCATCTGGATTTATTTGATGAATTGGTGCGCTAGCGGTTGTATTATAAATAGTAGAATTAATTTTAATTCCACTAGCAAAAGAGCCAAAGTTTTGACTAAATGAAAATACGGTAAAAAGTAAAAAAATTACAGAATAAATCTTCTTCATGTTTTTGATTTAAAATTAATTCCATAAAATTAGAACGTTAGCTTGGTAAATTTGTTGGGACAAATAGTGTCTAAAGATATTGTTTTTTTAGGTTTAATTAACAAATATTTTAGCGCTAAGATATAAAATCAATACACTATAAATGGTATCGATTAAATATATAATTAACAACCTTTTGAACAATTTTGAGGTTTCAAAAGATCTAATTTTAACTAAAAAATCCCAACTAAATTTCTTAAGTTGAGATTTTTTAACATATAAAGTGTAATCTACTCTACAATTAATTTTTTAACTATTTTTTGTAAATTATCATCTGTTATTTCTACTAAATACATTCCTTTAGAAAAATTACTAATGTCAACTATAGTTTCGTTACTGTTTAAATTTGAAATTGATTTAATAGTTTTTCCAATCATGTCATAAATAACTATGTTTTTTAAACTAGAATTATCATTTGATAATTTAATTTGAACAAAATTAGTTGCAGGATTAGGAAATAAATTAAAATCACCAGCATTAAAATTAGCATTTGCTAAAGCAGAAACAAATTCAGTATTAAATGTATTTGTAATTATTGCTGGATTAGTATCAAAAAATATAGATGCAGTATTTGGAATAATATCTCCAACGGCAAAACCAGGTTTTAATTTTGCTTTAAAGGTTATGTAACCTTTTCCAATATTTGTATTTGCCACAGAAACAGGAAGTTGAATGTTATTAAAATTCCAGTTCAATCCAGTTGTAACTCTATCCATTGTATAAGCATGGCTTGCGCTTACCATTTGTACTGATAATTCATCAATTTTAGAATTTAAAACATCTGTAACGTTTACATTTATTGCACTTGCATTTCCTGTATTCTCAAATCGTATGGTATAATATAAATAATCATTGGCATTAAAACTAGAAAATAATATTTTTTCACCATGAGATTCCATTTTATCATTAGGATCATAAGCGGCAATTACAGCTTGAGTTAACGAACTAGTATTATTAGTAATTACAACATCATCTGTAAGTGGAACTATAGAAGCTGTATTTGTTAAAAGTTGTCCAATTGCAACTGTTGGTATTGGTGGAACTTGCATTGTAATTGTAATTTCTCTAGTTTCAAATGGTAATAAATTTGTAAAATCATAAGTAAAACCATTAGTAATACTTGTTGTTCCAGTTTGAGAAATTGTAGCAATTGTAGTTAAATTATTATTGTTAAAAGTCACAGTTCCAGATGGAATTGTTTGATTTCCAACATTGGCATATACAAGTTTATTTTGATAAGTAGTTCCAGCTCTTGGGTCGTTAAACGGAATTAACGCAACCGCTAAATCATTATAATTTTGAATAATTGAGATAGGAAAATTATAAGTAACCATTCCACCACCAATTACAACATTTATATTACTGTATGATGCATTAGAAATAGAGTACATAGAACTGTATTCTGGATTTATAGTATAATTAAAATCATAAGAATTTGTTCCAGAAATATCATAAATATTATAAATTCCAGTTGGTGCAATTACATTATGAACATCGCCTTCATTTATATCATAATGAAATTGACCTAGCGGAAAATTAACTTCACCATTATCTTGACTTCCATTAGTATTTGCATCTAAAAAGGCATTTAATCTTAAACCAGAACAATCAATTGCTCCTGTTGAAGTTGTATTCATATTAATTCTAATAAAACCTGGTTGATTACTAAAATTGGTAACCATTAATAAATAATATTCTCCAACTTGAGCATTTGGTATAATTGGATATTCTACTGGAGCAGCAGAATAACTACAACTTACAGTATTACTTTGGTTTAATCCTGTTGTACAAGGTGTAACTGGATTTGTAAACGGACCATAAACAATATAATCAACATCCAAATTATTTGTTGTAAAATTAATTGTGGTGCTTTGTTGAATAGTTAAATTAAGTGTGCCTGCAGAACTTACTGGTAAATAAAACCAAGTAGGATTAGGAGTGGTATTTAAACAGCCATAATTATTTCCATTACCAGTTTCTGCAACAATTGACTGGTGCGTATTTGTAAATGGAACATCTAATGAACTACATAACGAATTTGCTAGGTTACAATTGTGAGCTAAATTACAATCAGAATAGACGCCAAGTTGAATGCTATATATTTTATCGCAAGCATTAACTATTGATTCTCTTATGAAAATTGTTGTTGCAGCATTTGTAACTGAAACAGAATATACAGTTACATTTGTTATTGGTGATATTAAATTTACAGCATTAACTAAAGATGTATAATAGCTTAAAGAATTTGAAGTAATAATTTGTGGATTATTAGTTAAATCAAATATAACAAATCCATCACTATTATCATCACATTGACCTATTCCAGAAAGAGCAACTGTTGGTAAAACAGCTTGAACAGAAACTGTAAATGTTACTATTTGAGATTGTTGTGTTGAAGTTTTATTAATTCTTGCATAAATAGTTTGGGTTAAATTTGTAATGCAATATGAATTTGACAAAGCATTTATTTGATTATTTGCATCACTTGAAGAACCATAATAAGTAATTGTTAAATCAGATGGATTTGTAGTTCCTAAAATATTTGGAGTATTACTACTTAAATCAAAACAATTTGTTCCAGAATCTGTACAACTTGTCATATTTACTGCTTGACCATTAGTTAAATTACATACTGGAGTTGTAAATAATAACGATGACCAACTACTAAAGAATGTTGAGTTACAATAACTTCTAACATATATTTTATAATTTATTCCACAAGTTAATCCACTTGCTTGATAGAAATTGGTAGAAAGTATAATTCCTGTAGATGAGGCAGTTGGAAATGGCTCACTCGAAGGTAAAACAATTACTTCCCATTGTGTTGATGAATTTGCATTCCAAGTAAAATTTGTAGTTCCTGCAGTATTTGAAATTACTGGAGCACTACATACTGTTGGAGATAATACTAAAGGAGTTGACCAAAGACTAAAATCATTTTCATTACAAATAGATCTGATGTATACTTTATGAATTATTCCTGTTAAACCTGTAATTATAAAAGGATTACTAGTTGTTAAAGTTCCAACTGCTGTAGCATTTGGTGCTGGTGCGGTTGATGATAATACAATTACTTCCCATTGTGTTGCGTTTCCGGTTTCTGTCCAACTAACAGTTCCACCAACATAAGTTAAATTTGTTATAGTATTTAAAATTGGTTTTGGACAAGTTGGAGGTAAACCGCAAGTAATATTTGCATTCCATCCAGCATTATTTATAGACGAATCACTTTTAAATCTAAAAGTTAAAGAACCATCAGTACTTGTTGAAGTAAATGGACCAGGAATTGTAGTTCCAGTAAATGCTCCAGGAACACTTCCGCCAACTGTTCCGCTAGAAATTATTGGAGAATTTATAGAACTTCCATTGTAAACATATAATCCGTCAAAATTATTCTCTGTATCATAAGAAGTAAATGTCACTGTTACTACTTCTCCAGCATTTGTTGGATTAATTGTTACAGTAGAATCTGAACTGTTGTAATAAAATGAATTTAATCCTCCATTATCTACAAATGTTCCTCCACAAACAGGTGTTTCTAATGGTGGAGATAATGTAGCGAAAAGTACATTTGTCCAAGCAGAATAAGTTTGATTTGTACAAAGAGTTCTAATATAAAATCTGTAAGATGTACCTATTATTAAATTAGTTAAAGAAACAGAACTAGTTGTAGTTGATGTACCAATAGTTGGAATTGTATTAGTTGATGCTAATTGTATAACATATTCCCAATTACTTACATTTGTATTTAACCAAGATAAGGTTGCAGAAGTTTCGGTAATAGTAGATGCTACTACTTGTGAAGGAATTAAACATGATGCTGATGTTGTAAATGTTACAGGAAAAGACCAAGAAGAAAAAATTTGATTAGCGCAAACTGTTCTTACATAAATTTTATAACTTGTACTAGGACTTAATCCAGTTACAGTAGCCGCATTTGTTGTAACTAAAGCACCAGTAGATGGCAAAGTGGTTATTCCAGATAATTGTACAGCATATTGATAACCAGAATTTCCTGTACCAAGTAACCAACTAAAATTAGCCGATGTTGATGAAATAGTTGAAGATAAAATTTGAGTAGGTGCAGCACAAGAACTTAAAGTTGAAAAAGAAATTGGAGCAGACCATAAACTATAACTTCCATCGCTACAAACACTTCTAACATACGCTTTATAAATAGAATTAGGTACTAAATTGGCAACAGCAAAATTTACATTGCTAGAAGTTACCGTTCCATTTGCAGGAATTGGATTTCCATTAGCAACCACAGCAACTTCCCAAGAAGTTGTATTGCTAGGATTATTCCAAGATAAATTAACACCACTAGAAGTTATCGAACTTGACGATATTTGCGAAGGATTTAAACAATTTGGAGTTGCTTGAATTTGTAATGAATATCCAAGAGTTTGCGGAGTTGCATTTGTAGAAATTGCAATAATATAAGTATGTCCGGCTAAAACTGCCAATTGAGGAATTTCTCTTAAAGTTGAACCAGAATTTGCAACTCCAGCTACACAAGTTACTCCTACATTTACGCAACCATCATACACAAAAATTCCAGACCAACCAGCCAATGGCGTTAATCTTATATTTAAATTTTCGTTTACTGTTGGTGTATACGAATAGAAAACATCATTTCCAGTCATGTAATTTAATGATGTTCCTCCAATACAAGTTGTAGGTTGAGTTACATCATAAGTATCACCATAATTGGATGTGTTATCTGATGTTTGATAAGGTATAGAAGAAATATTGATTGGGTTTGAACAAGTAAATCCAGCTTGCGAATAACCTAAAAATATAGACGAAAAAATAATCGCTAAGAGCGAAAATAGTAATTTTTTATTCATAATTGTTTGTTTTGAATTTCAAATATACATTGATTTATAATTAGTTGTATATAATATGCAACAAAAAACCGTAATATTTTTAACAAACCAATAAATTCAATACTTTACAAAAAATAAAATTATTTAGAAACTGCTTCTGCTACAATAAATCCGCTAGTCCAAGCATTTTGAAAATTAAATCCACCAGTAATAGCATCAATATTTACAATTTCGCCTGCAAAAAATAAATTTTCGTGCAGTTTACTTTCCATAGTTTTGAAATTAATTTCTTTTAAATCTATTCCGCCAGCAGTTACAAATTCTTCTTTAAATGTGCTTTTTCCGTTTACTTGAAATTCGCCATTAGTGAGTTGATTGGTTAAATTGTTGAGTTGAACTTTTGTCAAATCTGCCCATTTGGTTTCCATTTCTATTGATGATGCAATTACTAAACTTTCCCATAATCGGTTAGGAAAATCAAATGGCGACTTTTTAGAAACTGCTTTTTTAGAATGTTCTTGTTTCAATTTTTTTAATTTTTCTAGAGTTTCTTCAAATGTTACATCGTTTAACCAGTTGACTTGTAAAATAAATTGGTACTTTTTTTCTGCCAAAATTCTTGCGCCCCAAGCCGATAGCCGAAGAATTCCTGGTCCAGACATTCCCCAATGCGTAATTAATAATGGTCCAGAAGATTCCAATTTAGTATTTTTTACTTTTACAGATGCAAATGCCGATAATCCCATTAAATCTTTGATGCGATTGTCTTTAATATTAAAGGTAAAAAGTGAAGGAACAGCATCAATTATTGTATGTCCAATTGTAGATAATAATTCCCAAATTTTTGGATTGCTTCCTGTAGTTAGAATTAATTTATTACAAACAAAATTTTCTGAATTGGTTTCGACTTTCCAATGATTTCCTTCGGATGTTTCCGATTTAAAAATTGATTGTACACTTTGATTTAGTAAAATATCAATTCCTAATTTATTCGCTGCATTTTGAAAACAATCTATTATTGTTTGCGATGAATCTGATACAGGAAACATTCTACCATCATCTTCAATTTTTAGTTCAACGCCTTTTTTTTCAAACCATTCAATTGTATCGCCAGAACAAAATTGATGAAATGGTCCACGCAATTCTTTTTCGCCACGAGGATAATTTTTTACCAAATCATTTGGAACAAAACATGCGTGCGTAACATTGCATCGTCCGCCACCAGAAATTCTAACTTTAGTTAAAACTTCTTTTCCGCGTTCGAGAATAGCCACTTTTAAATTTGGATTTTTTTCAACAATATTTATCGCTGTAAAAAATCCTGCTGCACCAGCACCAACAATTAGTATATCGTATTTTGAGTTCATTTATTTTTTTAAACCAGTTTTTTTTAAAACCATTAAGGTATTAAGAAAAATTAAGGTTTAACTTAATGAACCTTACTATCTTAATGGTTTAATAATTTTGATTGATTAAATTCTATCAGGAAAATCAGAAATGATACCATCAATATTCAATGATTTGACAAAGGTAATGTCTTCTGGTTGATTTACAGTCCAAGTAAAAATTTTAAATCCGTTTTCGTGAATGAGTTGCACGTTTTCAACATCTAATAACTTAAAATACGGATTTATAGAATATGCTTTAATTTTTTTTGCGAAAGTTATAGCATCATCAATGGAATCTTCAGTTAAAACTCCAAGTGAGATTGTTTTGTTTTCGGAATGACAAATTTCTAAAATATCCCAATCAAAACTAGAAATCTGAAATAAATCTATATTCCAGTTTTTTTCTGAAGTGTAGTTTTTAATTATTTCTAAAACAAATTTTGATGCTTTGTTATCTTTGATTTCGACATTTACGAAGCATTTTTTATCAATCAAATTTAGAATTTCTTCTAATGTTGAAATTCCAAATTGGTTTAATTCTGATGATGTAAAATCGTTAACAAAACCTTTTCCAGTTGTAGTTCTATTTATAGTTTCATCATGAATAACAATCACTTTTTGGTCTTTTGATAAATGTACGTCGAGTTCAATTCCGTCACAACCCAAATCAATCGCTTTTTGGAAAGAAGCCAAAGTATTTTCTGCAACATAACCTTTTGCACCACGATGACCTATTTTTAGAATTTTATTCATTTTTTAACCATTAGTTTTAAAGTTTTTTTAACCATTAAGATAGTAAGGTTCATTAAGAACTGTAAAACTTAATGAACCTTACTATCTTAATGGTTTAATTTTTTTAATTCTTCTCTAACAATACAATCCCAAATTCACTATCAATAGTAACTTTTCCACTAACTACAATTGCAGTTTTTCCTGAATAGGCATCTTTAATAGTAATTCCGTTTTTGAATAAATTTTCAACAGCAATTTCTTTTTTTCCTTTAGATAAATCCAAACCTACAACAACAGCATCATTGTAATTTCCTTTAGTATAAACTCTACCAAATACATATTGTTTTCCAAAAGAAAGTTGCTTATGAATTCCACCACCAATTGCAGGATGATTTCTTCTAAATTGACCTAATTTTTGATAATGTAAAAATAATTTTTGAGTTGAAGCATTGTTTTTTAAATCCTCCCAATTCATAAAAGAACGCAAAGTAGCATCACCTTGAGTGTCTTCAATTTCTAATGGTCGAGCCAATTCATCACCATAATAAACTTGAGAAATTCCTGGTGCAAGCAATAATTTTGTTCCTGCATCAAATGTTTTTTCACGTTGCTTGTCAAACGGATAACCATCATCGTGAGAAGTAGTATAATTCATAACCGTTTTTCCTTTTAAATCAGCATTTAAAATATCAGAATATTTAGAAAAAACTGGTTCATAATCTAGTTTTGCTTCGTTTCTAAAATCAAAATTAATTAATCCTGTAAAACCATTATCAAAATAATTTACTTTTTTATCTCCAAAATCATATAATAATTTGTTGCCAATATTGTAACCATAAACTTCTCCAACAGTAAAAAAAGTATTGTTGTCTAATACTTTTTTAGGATTTTTCTTTTTGAAATCGGCGAAAGCCATATCGCATATATTTTTAAATTCTGCCCAAACATTTTCGGTGGTGTGTTTTGCAGTATCCACTCTGTAACCATCAATTCCGTAATCTATAATGTAATCTGACAACCATTTCATTATATAAAATCGTGGTGCTCTTGGATATCCAGTTTTTTTAAAAAACACATCCAATTCGGCAATTTCCTCTTCATAACGACCTTCTTTTTTAAATTTTTCAATTAAAAAAGGTGGCAACGCAACGGTTTCATTACTTTCGGTTTTTACATCTGGAAGATTTTCAACCAAAGTACAATTGATATAAGTATCATAAGATTTATAAGTGCATTTTGGTGAAGTTCGAACCCAATCACTCGGATAAACCGAATCTTCTACAGTAACTGGTCCAGTGTGATTGATTACTGCATCAAGCATAATTCTAATTCCTTTTGCATGCGCTTTTGTAACCAATTCTGACAAATCTTTTTTGGTTCCAAAACTTGGGTCTAATGCACTCCAATCGCGAGTCCAATAACCGTGAAATCCATACGAAAATCCTGTTCCTTCGTCAACTCCATCATGAATTTGCTCTACAATTGGTGTCATCCAAATTACGTTAATTCCAAGATTTGTAAAATAACCTTCGTCTAGTTTTTGAATTACTCCACGAATATCGCCACCTTCAAATCCACGTAATTTTCCGGTAGGTTTGTTACGATTGTAATTTAAATCATTTGTTTTATCTCCGTTTTGAAATCTATCGGTCAATAAAAAATAAACGTTAGCACTTTCCCAAACAAATGGTGTTTTAACTATTTTATGCTTCTTTTTTTGACCAAATGAAAAAGTAGAAATTAATAGTACAAGTAATAAGAGTTGGATTTTATTTTTCATATTAAAGTTTTATTTCAATTTCATTATCTACATCAATTTTGCAATCTAATGAAATTAGTAATGTGTTATTTTCAAATTTGTAATCGTTATTTTTTAGCACTTTTTTATTCAAAATTATACTTGAAGGAATCTTATCAAAATTATGAATTTTTAAATTTATTTTTTTGGTAGTCGCATTTTCAATTGGTTTTTCATATTCGACTTTTATTTTTAAAACATTTTTTTTGAATTTGCTTCTAAATTCAAATCTTTCATAGTTTAAATTTTCAAAATTATTTGGTGTAATTCCATCATCATTATATAAAGTGAAATTTGAAAACGCTGATGTTTCATCAAAATAAAAATGTACATCAAAATCGTTTAGCACATAATCTTGAGTGTTTTGAATAGTTTTAATCATTGGGATAAAACTGCCGCCACGCACAAATGTTGGAATATTATTTTTGTTTAAATCCACTTTTTGGATGGTTCCTTTTTCGTATTTTTTACCAGTGTAGAAATCGTACCAATTATCAGATTTTGGAAAATATACTTCCTTTTGAATTTGACCTCTTTCTGTAATTGGATAAACTAAAAAATCATTTCCCCATAAATAACCATCTGATTTTGTTTGCAATTGACTATTTTCTGGTTCTTCAAATAATAAAGGTCGCATTAAGGGTTTGCCTTGGGTTGCATTTTCAAAAGCCAAATTGTAATTATAAGGTAACAATTGATAACGCAATTCTACCGCTTTTTTAGCAATTTCTTTGGTATCAATATCTTTATAAACGATTTCTGCTGCAACATCTTCGTGTGCGTGTGGACGAAAAATTGGATTGAAAACGCCATATTGCAACCAACGCAAATACAATTCGTTATCGAAATAATCACCTGCAAATCCGCCCAAATCGCTGTGCATATACGCCAAACCTTGCATTCCCATTTGAAGCGAAATTTCCATTTGACCAGACAATCCGTCCCAACTTCTAGACACATCGCCACTCCAAGGAATCATTCCAAAACGTTGCGAACCAGAATATCCAGCGCGCATTAAAATAAACGGACGTTGCGTTGGAAAATCTTTTTTGTAACCATCAGCAATTAATTTTGCCCAATTGTGTCCGTAAATATTATGAACTTCATCGGCAGTTCCACCAGCAGTTCTTGCAGCAGATGGAAAAACTTCTGGTTCGCCAAGATCACCCCAAAGTCCGCCAACGCCTTGATTGATTAAATTTTTATAGATATTCCAAAACCAAGTTTTGCCTTCTGGTTTAAAAATATCTAAAATTCCAGTATTTCCAAAATAGAAATCATACGTAAAAGCTTTTCCGTTTTTGTCTGTTGCGAGAATTTTTTTATCTACAGCTTCTTGCCATTTTGATGAAGTGGTTAATACGAAAGGTTCTGTAATTAAAATGGTTTTTATTCCTTTTGCATTCAAATCAGCAATCATTTTATCTGGATTTGGAAACGTGTCTTTGTCCCATTCTAGATTTCCCATTGTGCCTTGAATTTTTTTTCCAAACCAATATAAATCCAAAATTATTGCATCGACAGGAATTTTATTTTCTTCAAATTTCTTGATGGTTTTTTCAACTTCTTCTTGCGAATGATAGCCAAATCGTGAAGAGAAATTTCCGAAAGCCCAACGTGGTGGCAACGGTTGTTTTCCTGTTAAAGTGGTATAATTTGAAATTAAATCCATCCAAGAATCACCTACAATTACCTGATAGGTTTTTCGTCCAGAAATGGTTTCGTATGCTAAAGTATTGTCTTTTTTAGAATCTAAATCCAAATATCCAATTGCAGGATTGTCAAAATGAACAGCATACATTTTAGATGAAAACACTAGTGGAATACAAAAATTCATCAGTTCGGCACGTTTCCCATAACCGTAACTGGCGCGATTGTATAATTGTAATTTATTTCCGCGGCGATTCATACCAAGAACTCTAGCGCCACCACCATATAATTTTTCGGTTGCGTCTATATTGAAATCTAAAGTTTCTGTCGAATCTTTTTTGATGTATCCGTTTTTTTCAGAAAGGATTTCAATATCATTATTTAAGTAAGATATTTTGAAAGGTGATTTTTGAATTTTGATTTTTAAATTCCCTAAACTAGGATACACTGTTAAAAAATTTCCTTCTGCAAGAAACGTCAGATTATTGATTTTGGAATTTAAAACAACAGCGTGCGAATTTGGATTAAAAATTTCGTCGTTAGGAAGAAAAGTGGTTTCAAGTATTTGATTGCTTATGAATTTAAAATTATAAATTCCATCAGAAACTTTTATAGAAAAACCATTTTCATTTTTGGTGGTTTCAATGAATTTTCTGTTTGCATTTTGCGCAAAGGAAATTGTTGTTAGTAGTAAAAGTAGAATTAGTTTTTTCATTGTTTTATTTTCTTGCAAAGACGTAAAGCAGTTAGTTTTTTAAACCATTAAGGTATTAAGGTTCATTAAGTTTTACAGGTCTTAATGGTTTATTTAATTTTTCAATTCTAAAATCAAAACCGATTTTCCTTCAATACCTATTCCAGATTTTAAATCGTGATTAATATTGGACAAAACATCTGTCCCAGATTTATAATTTTGAATGCTTTCTTGAAAACGATTGGTTGTAATATTTTGAGTTTCTGGATTGTTATTGATGATGACCATAACCGATTTTTCATCTGTATATCGAAAATAAACATAGACATTGTTCTCTGGAATATAATGTTTCATTTTTCCAAAATGCACTACATCATTGGTTTTTCGCCAATTGAATAATTTAGAAGTAAAATCGAAATATTGTTTTTGAGTTTCAGTTCTTCCAGCATTTGTAAAAGCATTATTTGCATCTGTATTCCATCCGCCAGGAAAATCTTTTCGAATGTCGGCATCGCCCAACTTGTCTTTGTTTCCTGCCATTCCAATTTCTGAACCGTAATACAATTGCGGAATTCCGCGAACTGTTGCTACCAAAGTCATTGCCATTTGGTATTTTTTGAAATCGTTTTTATAAATTTCGTTGAAGCGTTGCGTATCGTGATTTTCGGCAAAAGTTAGAATATAATTAATGTTTGGATACAAGAAATCATTAGTAAAATTCTCGTAAAATTTTACCATTCCTTTATCCCAAGACGATTTATCTTCATTAAAAACTTGACTGATGGCATCGTGCAAAGTAAAATCCATAACGCTTGGTAAATTAGAATTATAACTTTGTATTGCAGCAATTTTACTGTCTTTTTGCCAATAGGCCATTTGCGCTTGGTCGTGCATCCAAACTTCGCCAACAATATTAAAATAAGGATATTCATCGGTTATGGATTTTGTCCATTTGGCAATTCCTTCTTTGTCATTATAAGAATAAGTATCGACACGAAAGCCATCTAAATCGGCAAATTCTATCCACCAAATGGCGTTTTGAGTAATGTAATTTAAAACTAGAGGATTGGATTGATTTAAGTCTGGCATTGAAGGTACAAACCAACCATCCATACAATTTTTAGCATCGATTTGTGAAACATTTGGGTCGAATTGCGTGGTCATTCTGTAATTAGATTGTGAAAATCCTGGAAATTGATGAATCCAATCGTAAGTAGGTAAATCTTTATACATCCAATGTTGCCAACCCCAATGATTGGTAACATAATCCATAATATTTTTCATTCCGCGATTGTGCAATTCGGCTGATAATTTGGCATAATCATCATTAGTTCCATATCGTGGATCAATTTTATAAACATCGGATTGACCATAACCATGATAGGAATAGGTTTTGTCGTTGTCTTCGCAAAGTGGTGTTGGCCAAAGTGCTGTTACGCCAAGCGATTTTAGGTAATCTAGATTTTTTATTATTCCGTCAATATCGCCACCGTGTCTTGCGCCAGGAACATTTCTGTCTGCTTTTTCTGTGGTTTCTGGTGAGTTGTCGTTGTTGGGATTTCCGTTGGCAAATCTATCTGGCATTATAAGGTATACAACATCCGATGCATCGAAACTTTTTCGGTTTTTAGAATTTTCTCTTCTGGATTTTAAGGTGTATTTTTGGGTAAAAGCTGTTTTTTTATTTTTTGAAAAAGAGAACGTAAAATCTTGGGCTGGAACATTTTTTGTGTTGATGGTAACGAAAATGTAGTTTGGATTTTCGGTTTTTTTGATATTTTCTATTATAATTGAATTGGAAGTTGTGACATCATATTGCGAGATATTTTTTCCGTAGAACATAATTTGTACGCTTGACAAATTCATATCTGTCCACCAAAAAGGTGGTTCCACTTTTTCTATTTGTGCGAAAGTTGTGTTTGAAATTAACAAAAATATTAAAAATTTTTTCATTTGAAACCGTTTTATTTTTTAAACCATTAAGATATTAAGGTTCATTAAGTTTAATAAAAGACTTA
>JAYVKR010000361.1:0-2790 GCA_043768185.1 Flavobacterium sp. | reverse complement strand
TTCGGACATTCTTGCCGATTCTCTTGCCCATTTAAGAACATTTGGTGTAATGTATGCTTTCTCTGCCATAATATCGCCAAAGATATAAAAATTCAGTTCAAAAAAAAGATTAATTTAATTTTCACGATTTCCGACAGCATCACTTCCAAAGTCCTGCGTCTTGCAGAAGTTGGGATTTGGTTAACATAAACATTCAGTAAATCACTGACCACAAAAGCACAAAACAATGTGTAAAGTCAAGACCAAAGCCCCACCCGAGCCTGAAAGAGCGAACAGACGAAGTAATTTTTGCAAAGTTCGGTTCCGATCAACAGGAGTTTCATTGTTGGCTTTTCAAGCCCAACGAAACTCTAGCTTTTAACTGACGTTTTTATTTTTCTGTTTCATTTAGAACGTAATTCCTTGAAAATGCAAATATTCCGCAAGTTATAAAACTAATTGTAAATATAAATCCTGTACTTAAATTTAAACTATTAAATATCAAAACATTTAAACCTACATTCGTAATTCCAATTATCCAAAAATAAGTTTCGCATATATTTTTTAATTGTGTTATCCTTTTTTCTAATCTAGCATTTATGTCTGTAAAATATTTTTTTTCCTCTTCAAAAATCACAAAAAACTTATTTGAGATTAGTTTTTTGTAATCTCGATTAGAAACAGTTTTGATATATGTTAAATCATTAAAGTTTATGTTTAATAAAAGAATTAGATAAATATTTGTTACTAAAATTGTAATAATTATCATTATCATAAATTCAACCGACGTTTTAACACGTTCCAATGCAAAAAGAGTTGTTGCAATTACAATAGGCAAACCGATTATTTTTTGAGTAATGTTTGATAAAATTTCAGAAATTTCTTTGAAATATTTAGATTTAAATTCATCATATTCTTTTTTAATAGAATCTATCGATAAATTATTTAAATAAATTTCAAAATTTATTTTTGCTGTTTTGATAATACCTTCTAAATTTTCAAAAAATTCATAGATTCTAATTTCTTTTTTGCTTTTTGTTGAAAATTCAATTATTGAATTTTTTAAAAATTTTGGCAAATGCAAATTTTCTTTATTAAAGCAAGTTTTAAAATTTTCAAATGCAATACTATAGTTAATTTTATTGTCAAAATTATGAACTTCATTAAAATACTTAATTATTACTCTACCTTTTTCACTTAAACTTGTAAAAACAATTTTTCTAATTGTTTTATTTACATAGTCTACAAAATGAAATGCTTCATCTGAATCAAAATCTTGAGATTTGATAAACTCAATAAAATCATTAAATGATTTTGAATTTGAAAAGAAAAAATTATTGTCATCTTGAATAAAGTTGATGAAAGTTTGATTATCAAATAAAGAAAACGGTACGTTTTCTTTATTGATTATTAATACATTTTCATTTTTATCAACTTCATTTAATTTTAGATAATCTTCAAAACGTTCATATACACTAACTTTTAAATTATTTTTTTCAACATTTATAGTTTCTTCTCTTATTTTTTCAATTTTAATATTCAAATCGGAAAATTGTTTTTCAATATTCGCAGAATATTGAAAAATAATATCATCTGAATTCATTGTAAATTCAGCATCTTTAAAAATTTCATAAATTTTTTGGTGATAATTTATCATTAGTTGTTTTCTATTTCAACTCTTAAAGCATTTGCAAAACTAGCAGACTCAATTATTACAATATTTGGGTCTTCTTCTGAAACTCTAATTTTTTCGTTTAATATTCCTCTTGAAAATTTTAAATTTATTCCATCACGATTAACTTCTAATTTTATAAATTTTTTAAGTTCTCTTTTGTTAAATCTAAATTCTGTATCTAAAGAAATATCATTTGCAGTTGCATAATCTGAAATTGTACTTTGATTAGCGTAAAAATGTTGACTTAAATCTCGAATATTAATTGTATCATTAGGACTTGATGTTGCATAATTATAAACCAAATTTCTAAAAGTTTCTATTGGATATTGTAAATTAGTATCTGGATTAATTGGCGGAACTATTTGTGTTATAATGTTGTAAAGCGTTTTTGTATAATCACTACTGCTTTCAATTTGTTTAATAGAAATCCAATTTTTAAAGTATTCAGAAACTTCTTGTTGTCTTAATTGAGTGAATGATAAATAGTTTTTTTCTGCTGAATCAATTCTGTTTTCATTAATACGGCAAGCCATTGCTAAATTTTTTGTGTCAACATATTCAACAGTTTGAATATTAAAAGAGTTTTCCGTTCTACTTAAAATTTTGCCTTCGACATCTCTTATTAGAAATACTGAAACAAAATTGTAACCATTCTCCTCATAGTCTGCGAAAACAAAATATCCACCAGTTGCAAAAGTAATTGGTTGAATAATTGCTTCGAGATTTCCAATAACTAATCTTGTAAAATCAATGAAATCTTGATCTGTTCTTTCAGATTCTCTGTAGTTATCAAATTTTTCAGGAAAATATTTTCCCTCTGATTCATCAAATATTGCGTAAAGAATTCTATCACTTTTATATGTGTCCGAAAGTGCGGTTACTAAAGCAATTGATTCATTATTGTTTGGAACTAACTCTTCTGAAAGTATTAATTCAACTTGGTCTCTTTCACGTTCTTTTATTAATTCGTGAATTATTATTTTCTTTAGTTCCATTAATTATATTTTTGTTTTTCAGTTTTCTGTCGCTCGAAAGTGTCGCACAACTAGTAAATATACGAAAGTTCTTGCGTTTTTAACATTTTTTTATGTTGATTGCACTTTCAATTATTTATCAAAAATAGTATTATTTTTTTA
>JAYVKR010000360.1:0-2126 GCA_043768185.1 Flavobacterium sp. | reverse complement strand
TTCAGATTCTCACTGAACTTGTTTCAGATTCTCACTGAACTTGTTTCAGATTCTCACTGATCTTGTTTCAGATTCTCACTGAACTTGTTTCAGATTCTCACTGAACTTGTTTCAGATTCTCACTGAACTTGTTTCAGATTCTCGCTGAACTTGTTTCAGATTCTCACTGAACTTGTTTCAGATTCTCACTGAACTTGTTTCACTATTTTTATATTTATTAGAAACGAAAGTTTAGGCATTTTCTTTTATGGTAATTCCTGCTGTACGCTCCAATTTTTGGTTGCGGTTTTCGCTACGCGAAAACCGCAACCAAAAGATTTCCACTACCATCAGGGTTAAAAGAGCTATCATTTGTATAAAATTCTAATCTAAAAACAATTTATTACATTTACACAATGAATTGGTTAAGCACAATATTTAAAAATAAAACAGTAAAAGACGAAATTCCAATGAATAAATTCTTAGTAGTAGGTTTAGGAAATATTGGTATAGAATATGTAAACACACGCCATAATATTGGTTTTAAAATCTTAAATTACTTTGCCAATAAAGAAAATATAACATTTCAAAGCGCCAAGTTCGGCGATGTAACTCAATTTAAAATTAAAGGAAGAACCATTATTTTATTGAAACCCAATACTTATATGAATCTTAGCGGAAAAGCTTTAAAATATTGGACGGAAAAAGAAAAAATTAATATAGAAAATGTATTAGTAATTACAGACGATTTAAACCTTTCCTTTGGAACCATTAGAATAAAACCAAGAGGAACTGATGGCGGACACAATGGCTTAAAAAACATTCAACTACTATTAAACTCATCAGAATATCCAAGATTTAGATTTGGAATAAGCGACGAATTTAAAAAAGGTAAACAAATAGATTACGTACTTGGAGAATGGAACGACGATGAAAAAACCAAACTACAAGAACGATTAGAATTAGCATCACAAATAATTACATCATTTGCATTAACAGGATTAGATACTACAATGAATACATTTAATGGCAAATAATTTATTTGAAAAAATAATTAAAATACATTTACTAAACTAAAATCTAAATTTTTATATTATGAAAAAATTACTTTTTTTACCATTTATATTTCTTTTTACTTTTTGTAATTGCAAAAAAGAATTAGTTTCTAAACAAAACATACAACCAATGCAAAGTATAACTTCACAATGTCCACCAAATGGAAAATGTACTATAGAAATTTTAAAAAACAAATCATTAGATATAAAAACAGATGATATTGGCAGTATTTATTTTACATTAATAGACAACTCAAATACTTCTGTAATTAAATATCAATACAATAAAAATGTACCAAAAGATTTACAAGATGGACAACACAAAGAAGAAATAGTATTTGAAATAAATAATGAATCTAAATCATTAAATCTAAAAGATTTAGATTTACAAAAAACCAAAATGCTTTTTGGAAGATTATGTTTCTGTCGTGGACAAACAGGATATTACAAAGTAACTAGCGGAAATTTAAATTTAAATAAGCTTGAAGAAACTTATACAATAGATTTAAATTTTAAAGTAACCCAAGTTCCACAATTATACACTACAATTCAAGTTTCTGTAAAATAAAAAAGTTCCAAATCTATTCAAGATTTGGAACTTTTTGTTTAAAATTATATGCTACTTATTCTACAATAATTTTCTTAGTTATTTTTCTATCACCATCTAAAATAGTAACTAAATAAATTCCAGATTGAATATCTTTTAGTTGAAGCGTTTCATTAAACAAACCGTTATTTTGGTATGATTTATTGAAAATTTCTCTTCCTCTTATATCATAAACACCAATTGCAATTTTTTCATTTGTAGTAGAATTGAATTGCACATTAAATGTTCCATCATTTGGGTTAGGATAAACTGATAAGTTTTCAAAAGTAAAGTTATCGTTTGCTAAGGTTAATTGAGCTACAAGATTACAAATTTCTACTGTAATTGAATTTACTGTTCCTGTGTCACCGTTTACTGTATCTTTAAATCCAAAATTCCAATTTCCTTGTTGAGTACCACCATTTAATAAATTTAAGTTTGCAGTAGTTGGTGGAATGTAAGTTCCTTGTGTTGGACTAGCACAAGTAAATGTTGATCCTTGAGCA
>JAYVKR010000359.1:0-5912 GCA_043768185.1 Flavobacterium sp. | reverse complement strand
TAACTGTACTTGTATCATTTGGGCAAGGTGCAACGCCAGAAACTGTGTAAGTAAAAACCCCAGATGTTGCTCCAATAGCAGGAATATAAGTTCCGTTAGAGGAATTGAAAATTCCGCCAGTTACCGTTGTTGTCCAACTTCCACCAGATTGTTCGCCTGTAATTAAAGAAAATAAATCTATCTGTGTTGTAGAAGTTTCACAAATTGATAATGTGCCGTCTGTGCCTGCGTTGGGTTGGGGAACGACAGTAATTGTTAAAGTAGTAGTTCTAGAACATTGACCAGTATTTGGAGTAAAGGTATAAACTGTAGTTGCTGTATTATTTAAAGCTGGAAGCCAAGTTCCAGTAATTCCATTGGTTGAAGTTGTTGGTAAAGGTGATAAAGTTGTTCCTGAACAAATAGGTGAAATTGATGAAAATATAGGGTCAACATTTGTATTAACTGTTATTTGAAAACTAGTTAATCCAAAATTTAAAGGATTTGCATTTTCTTGAAGTCTAACATAGATTGTTTGTGGATTGGAAGTATTATCAAAACTTGTAATCGGATTAATAGCAGCTGTTCCTAAAGTTGAATTTGGTAACGAAGTATAATAAGTTACAGTATGATTAGTAGGATTATAAGTATTTCCGAGAACTAACAATGTTTGTGAAGTAAAATCAAATGATTCAATTTGATTATTAGAAATATCATCGCATTTAAATAAATTTATTGGAGCTGTTGGAACGATTGCAGATGGTGGAATAACATCCAAGAAAAAACTTCTGGTTTCAATACATCCAGAACCAGTTTGGTTATCTATTATGGATGCAAAAATTTGTTGACCGTCAAATCCGGTATAGGTAGCTGGATTTGTAATAGGAAAAGCGCCAATTTGTGCATTTGGAAGCGTAGTATGATAATTAATTTCGTAACCTACAGGAGCACCATTTCGTATTGGATTATTATTTGCATTTAAATTAAAAATAGTAGAAATAGAGGTTAAATCTGGAGGATTTCCAACAATTATGGGCATTGGAGGTAAGAATTCTACAATTATTGGATTGTAATTTTGTTGACAACCAGATGCTAAAGTTACTACAACTGAATAAGTTCCAGCTGTTGTAACTTCATATTGATAATTTGTTGCGCCAGGAATAGGAATTCCATTTTTGCTCCAAACGTATGTTGATCCTGGTAATTGAGTTGTTCCTGCTTTAATTATTCTAGTAGTTTGATTACATATTGCAGAACCATTAGCAATAGTAAAATTGTTTAAATTTTGATTAGGATTACTTGTATTGTAACCATCACTAGCTATATTTAACGCACCAATATTAAAACTACCACCACCAAGAAATACCGCAGAGTCATAAGAACTGTCGTCTCTATCTGCAATTACTAATTTTATATGATATGTATTATTAGGTATTACAGTCGAAGCTGCTGTCATTTTTATAGTTTGTCCATCAAATTTTGTTGCAGCAGTAGAGGTATTAGAACCAATGTTAAAAGATCCAAAATAAGAAGGATTAACAGAGGCACATGCCGCATTATTTGCTGAATTTCTTACTGTAAGTACAGAAATAGGAGATGTTGTATTTGGTACTAAAGCTAAATTTACAGGACTAGATCCAGTTGTTGTATTTGATAAAAAAAATGCAAATGCATCTGCATATATGCATTGATACGTACCATATTCCTCAGAGGCAAATAAAAAATCAAAACTCATATTATCACTTAAAGGTACAAAATCAAATTCTAAAACTGTCGCATCATTGTAGGAACCTATGTTGGGGTCAATTCCTAGTCCAATAATATAACTTAAAAGTTGCGCGTCTCCAGGCCAATTTCCAGTACTCAAAATAGTTGGGATATTTGGACCCATAGTTGCTGTAGCAGTTCCAGTGGTTAAAACGACACCAGATGTTAATGGAAAAGCAGGATTGGTATTTGTAAAATATCCGATACCAGTAGGTTGACCAAAATTACTTCCTGTACTCCATGTAATATTAGAGAGTGTTCCGGCACAAGATGATGAAGAATTATTTCCTCCAAAAAGTACATTTTGTACTAGTTGTGGAACAGTATATGTAGTGGTATTTACAACAACTCCTTGTGAAAAAGTATATTGGTTGAGAAGTATAAAAAGTAATAAAAGTAGAATTTTTTTCATAAATCGAGGCAATTAAATTTACATTATTCTATAATTTAAAACGATTAATGTGTTAATTAATTGTTTAAAAGTCCAAATATAATCAATCAAAGAAAATAACTTTGTTAAATTTGTCGAAAAATGTAGTATAACCATGAAATTAATCATAAAAGAAACCCAAAATTCAACTATTTTAAAATTTGAATTTCCAGATTTTATCACACAAAATGAAAATTTTGAGTATAAAAATATAGATGAAGCTAAGAATTCACCTTTAGCACAACAATTATTTTACTTGCCATTTGTAAAAACCGTTTATATTTCTGGAAATTTTATAGCAATAGAAAGATACAATATTGTAGAATGGGAAGATGTAAAAGACGCTGTTGCAGAACAAATTGAAGATTTTGTAACCAAAGGCGGAATAATTATTATTCCAGATGAAACAAAAAATAAAAAAATTGCCTTGAGTGTTTATGGCGAAACTACTCCAAATCCTGCAACCCTAAAATTTGTGGTAACTAGATTACTCACCAAAACTGCCTTAGAATTCAAAAATATTGATGATACTACTGCATCGCCACTTGCAAAAGAATTATTTAAATTTCCGTTTGTTAAAGAAATTTTTATTGATGAAAATTATATTTCTGTTACAAAATATGATGTTGCAACTTGGGAAGAAATAACACTAGAAATTAGAACGTTTATTAAACAATTTATTGAAAATGGCGGACTAGTAATTGACGAATCAGTTGTAATTAAAAACCCTAAACTAGAAAAACAACAAATTAAAAATTTTGACAATTTAGATGTTACTTCACAACAAATAATAAATATTTTAGAAGAATATGTAAAGCCAGCAGTTGCTGCCGATGGTGGAAATATTCTTTTTGATTCGTATGATGAAAAAGAAAAACGAGTAAAAGTGATACTGCAAGGTTCATGCAATGGTTGTCCATCGTCAACTTTTACATTAAAAAATGGTATTGAGAATATGTTAAAAGATATGTTGCACGACGAAGCTATTGTTGTAGAAGCAATTAATGGATAATTAAACAATGAATTACAAACTTAAAAAACCTTCAATTAGAAGGTTTTTTTGTTTTTATAAGTTTTTTTCAAGCGATTTTAAATCTAGTTCTTTACCGTTTATATCATAAAATTTATATCGGTATTTTAATTTTCCGTTTAGCTCTTCAATATCTACATGCATTTGATAAAATCCTTTGCTCCATTCTACAATTACATCATAATAATAATCGCCAACACCAAAACTACTTGGTAGATTACTAACATAAACTAGTTTTTTAGTTTTTAAATTTAAAGTGTTTATTTCTATGTTATTGTATGCTCCAACATCTTCACTGTCAAATGTTTGACCCATATAATTGTATTGGTTGGATTTCTTTTTATTTTTCTTATCTCTATTTTCATTGTAAATATCTTTTACAGAAAATATAACTTCCTTTAAAGAAAATTTACCAACATTTACCAAATTAAATTTTATTTGATGATTGTACATTAACTTATGTACTTTTTTATTATCATCATTTAACTCAATTTTTTCTCCAATATCTGAATCTGAAATTTCAACAATGGGTAAATTTTGATCTATGATTTCAATATAACTTTCTGATTTTAATTTTGTAATTTTTGTTTCTGCAGCTTCAAATTTTTCATTTGATTGATCAATTTCATTTTCTAAAATGGCTACTTTTTGATTGGTTAAATCTATTTCAGTTTCATTAATATCAGAAATTTCTTCAATTAAAATATCATTTTTTCCGCTGTAAAGCGAGTATATGGAACCAATTATTAAGGCACAACCCACAAAAAGTGCTAAAATTAATGTTATCATAGTAGAATTCTTTTTCATTCCAATTGTATGGTTTTTTATTCTAAAAGTTTGTAAAATTACTGCTTTTTAAAAGAATGCAAAAAGTTCTTTTTAATTTTTATTTAAACAAATATATTTTATAAATTTTTAGAATTAAAAAGTGCTTCAATGAGCACTTTCTTATGTTATTATCGTGCAATATAAACCCAACCTGTTTTTACATTTCCATCTGTTAATTCTGCCGAGTAAAAGTAAGTTCCGTCTGGTAAATTTTTTGCGTCAGATGTTGTTCCATCCCATTGACTTGTATAATTTGAAAAACTATTTATTTTCATTCCGTATCTATTAAAGAAACTAATAAATTTTACATTGCAACCGTTTAGGTTAAAAGTATCATTTTTACCATCACCATTAGGAGAAATTCCGTTAGGGAAAATACAAGTAGTTTCAATTGTAACTGTTTCATCATATTTACAACCATTGGCATCTTTTACAGAAATTATATAATCTCCAGGTAATAAATTGGTGTAACTTGTTGTATTACTAAAACTTCCGTTATTTATACTGTATTGAAATGGTGCAACTCCACTTGTAACACTAGTTATTTCTATAACACCTTGTGCAGTTTGATTTAAAACATTAGAAACAATAATTGCTAAATCTGTTGGAGAAGGATTTATTGTTACTGTTAAAGTAGTAGCCGTTGCACATTGTCCAGATGTTGGTGTAAAAGTATAAATTGCTGACGAAGATGTACTTACTATTTCAGGATTCCAAGTTCCAGTATATCCATTTAATGATGTTAAAGGTAAAATTGGTCTTAAAGAACCAGAACATAATGGCGCAATTGCATTAAATGTTGGAGATATGTTTGGATTGATAAATAAACTAAAAGTTGAAGATACTGCACATTCTCCAGCATTTGGAGTAAAAGTATAAATTGTTGATCCTAATATTGAATAATCTAATGTGTTTGGACTCCAAGTTCCAGTAATTCCATTAGTAGAGATTTGTGTTATTAGTACTTGTGAACTTACACCTTGACAACCAGTTCCAGAAGTTCCAAAAGTAAATAATGGAACAACTTTAGTATTTACTACAACTGTTAAACTTACTGTAGTGGCACATTGATTAGCATCTGGAGTAAAAGTATATGTTCCTGTAGCGGTATTGTCTACCAATGCGTTCCAAGTTCCGGTAATATTATTTAGAGATGTTGTTGGTAAAATTGGTGCTGTCGAACCTTCACAAATTGGATTTACTGTTGCAAATGTTGGTGTTATACTATTAATGTTAATTTGTAACGTAGCAGTTGTAGCACATTGATTTGCATCTGGAGTAAAAGTATACAAGGTTGGAGTTGTATTGCTAACTGGTAGAGGATTCCATGTTCCAGTAATTCCATTAGTTGAAGTTGTTGGTAATGTTGGTGGTGTTGAACCAAAACAAACATCGGCTACAGCTGTAAATGTTGGATTGATAACATTGATATTTATTTGTAAAGTGGTTACAATTCCACATTGATTTGCATCTGGAGTAAAAGTATATAATGTTGGAGTTGTGTTACTTACTGTTGCAGGATTCCATGTTCCAGTAATTCCTTCTAAAGAAGTAGAAGGCAAACTTGGTGGAGTTGTTAAATAACAAACATTCGGAATTGGATCAAATGTTGGTGTAACATTCGGATTTACTGTTACATCTAAAGTTGTAGTAGTTGCACATAGTCCAGATGTTGGAGTAAAAGTATATGTTCCAGATGCTGTGTTGCTTACAATTGGTGGATTCCAAGTTCCAGTAAATCCATTATTAGAAGTAGATTGCAAAGTTGGTGCAGTTGCATTTTCACAAATTGGTGCAATTGCATTGAATGTTGGAGTTAAATTAGGATTTACAGTTATAGTTCTAGAAACTGGTATTCCACATTGACTAGCATTATTT
>JAYVKR010000358.1:0-4653 GCA_043768185.1 Flavobacterium sp. | reverse complement strand
ACAGAGTGGTTGGAAGCTTGGTATTTACCCAGATCCTGAAATTGCATTTAGACCAAATAAAATAGCAATTGATGCTAAACACAAGGTTTTAATATTAGGGTATGATAATTATTTTAAACCAATTATTGATCAAAACTCACAAGTCAGAGCAAGAGGATATCCAATGTTAAAAAATGCTCAAAAAGATTTTGTGTTGTTAAGGTTTAAAATTCAAGCCGTAATTAATGGTCAATTATTTACTAGCAACGTCAAAGAAAAAATAAAAATGAGTTTAAAAAGAGAACCATCACAAAATATTGAAAATTTATATGAATTTAAAATTTCACATAAATTAATCTAAAAAAATAGGGCTTGCTGAGATAAATCCTGAAAAGGACTTTATAAGACAACCTGAAAAGGTATTTTAAAATGCGGCCTGTTACAATGGAAAGACACCATTTAAAGTCTTAATTAATGGAGGTGTAATAAAAAAAGTCCTCCAACATTTAAAAATACTTCTCAAGGTAATTATTAAATAGCACAAAGCCAACCGTTGGAGGACAAAAGTCTTCTTATGGTTGGCTTTTTTGTGTTTAATATTTTCCTTGAGAGATTACAAAAGTAATTTAAAATTATATATATGGCAAAAGAATTTCATTACAAAGCGCAATATGGCGTTATTGTAATTTGTGAAAATGAGGAGGATCAAATAAAGATATTTGAAGAACTCCAGAAAAAAGGTTTAAAATTAAAAATTGTTACCACGTGAAAATTGTAGTAGAAAACAGAACGAATAACTTTGAGAGTTATCGAGCTCAACGAGTAAAATCGTTGTTTAATGCTGAAGATGGATCTAGCTTTATTAAAGAATTTGATATTGATATAGAAGATCTAGATTGGGGAATTGGTTTGATTGTTGGATCAAGTGGTTCTGGCAAGACCTCGATTGGTAAACAGTTTTTTAACCAGGACAAAATAATCAATTTATATGATGGTTGGGATTGCTCTAAACCGATTGTTGATTGCATTATTCCTAATGGCGATTTCAATACTGCAACTGGCGCACTTTCTGCAGTTGGACTTGGCGATGTTCCAAGTTGGCTACGACCATTTAACGCACTTTCTAATGGTCAACAATTTAGAGCTGGTTTGGCACGATTGGTAACAGATGCACCATATCAAGTTGTAGTTGACGAATTTACATCGGTAGTTGATAGACAAATTGCCAAAGTTGGTGCAATGGCATTTAGCAAAGCTTGGAAAAGAAATAAAGGAAAGAAAGTTGTTTTATTATCGTGCCATTATGATATTATTGAATGGCTTCAACCAGACTGGGTGTATAATGTTGACACCAAAGTATTAAAAAAAAAATTGAAATTGGGAAACGACCAGATATCAAGCTTGAAATTTTCAAGGTCAACGGAAGTTACTGGAAGTTATTTAAAGAGCATTATTATTTAGATCTTCCACATCCACCTGCAGCAGAATATTTTGTAGCAATTGTAGATGGCGAACTTGTGGCGCACGTTGCAGTTTGTCCATTGTTTACTGCTAATGCATATCGTGCAACTCGGTTAGTTGTTATGCCAGAGTGGCAAGGTGCAGGCGTTGGAACTACTTTTTTAAATTATGTTATGCAATATCATCTTGAAGGTAATGGACGATGTCAAAGAAAGTATCATACATTTTTTCATACTAGTCACCCACAATTGGCGAATTATTTAAGAAATGCAAAAGTTTGGAAGCAAACTGGTGCTATGCTTTATGGTGCGAATAAAACAAAAAGTAATGCCAGCATTGTGAAAACTGGTAAAAAAGATAGTGGAATACAAAGTTGTGGTTACGGCGGACATTTCAGAGCCGTTCAAAGTTTTAAATATTTAGGAGAATAAAAAATGAGTAAGTTGAAAGTTTTTATAAGCGGTCAGAAGTATTTTGGCGCTGCTGTTTTTAGAATGTGCATAGCATTAGATTTTATTGAAGTAGTTGGCGTTTGTGCGCCTGCAACTGATAAATATGTGACAAAGTTAGCAGTTATCAATAATATTCCAATTATTGTAGCAGGCACGTTAAACGGCGATACAATGCCAGATAATGTTGATTTGGGCATTACAGCTCATTCGTTTGATTATATTGGCAAACGGACACGATATAAGACTAAACTGGGGTGGATTGGTTATCATCCTAGTTTGTTACCACGTCATCGTGGGAGAAGTTCTATTGAATGGGCAGTTAGAATGCGTGATGCAATCACTGGCGGAACTGTGTTCTGGTTGAATAGTGGAATAGATCGAGGCGATATTGCTTACCAAGACTTTATACACATTGATCCAAAGTTGTACGGACTTGAACCAAAGAAAGCAGCTAAGAGATTGTGGGAGTTTGAGCTTCAAGCTATGGGCTTGAGACTACTAGAACTAGCTTTAACTGATATAAACAAAGGTATTATTATAAAGAAGCCACAGCCAAAAGAGTACAGTACCTTTGAGCCAAACACAGACGTTAACGATGTATTTAAACCAGATTTATTAATGATTGAGCAATTTTGCTCAGAATCAACTTAATTTAAACGTCATTTAATTGGCGTTTAAATTATCATATATTTGTCAAAAAAATGTGCATTTGAATTGATTGATGTGTGCATTTGAATTTTTCGATTATACTAATATTTTAATTGACTTAGTTCATCTAAACTTGATGGATGAATTTATTCATCTAGATTTAGAGTTAAAAACGACAGATTTTGTTTTTGAAGAACTTAATGAAGATCAAAAAAATATAATTGAAGAGTATATTAATTTAGGAAATATTGAAATAATAATTACAGAGGAAGATGAAGATTTTGTAAGTATTACATCTATTTTAGAGAATAGCTCGGGTTTAAGTTTTGAAGATTGTTCTGTTTGGCATTACGCAAGCAAACTTGATGGTATATTACTTTCTGGTGATGGAAAATTAAGAAAACAAGCAACTGCAAATGGAATTTTAGTAAAAGGTATTTTATATGTTTTTGACCAACTACTTTTGAAAGGATTAATTTCTTTTGATTTTGCTATTGAGAAAATAGAACAACTTTATGAAATAAATCCACGATTACCAATTAATTCAAAAAATGAGCGAACTATTAATTGGTCTTCGCAAAAACATGTTGGCTAACTTAATAATGGAAACACCTTTTTGTTAATAAATCCTACTTCCTAGTCATTTCCCTAAAAACCGCTTCCAAATTCTTGTTTTTCTGGATCAATTGCAATGTTTTCAAACCATTATCGTGAGCAAAATCAAAAACTGCTGGTCGCATATCTTTATCACTTTCAAAGGTTAATTCCCAAGTCACTAAAAACATTTAAAAAATTTACAATTTAATTGCAAGCTAAAGTTTTCCACTTAAACCTAATTCTACAATTTTTTGCAATGTAGAAAAACGAACTTCTTTAATGTTATTTTCAATTCTTGAAATGTAAGATTTTTTTATACTGGTTTGTAAATTACAGTTCCTTTGTCTCCAAAATGAAAAAACTTCTCATCTTTTTTGGTAAAAACTATATTTTTATAGTGTGAAATTTCAATTGTTTCTTCATTTAACCATTTTGCGTTAATAAAAAGTCCTTGTCCAGTAAAATAAAAAATTGAAGTTCCACCTGTTTTCCAGTTTAATAAACTTCCAGTTTGTTCATATACACCATTTAGATATTGTTCAGATGCTTCAAACATTTTTCTGTTTTCAGGCGAAATTATTCTAAAAATTTCAACTTGTTTAAAATCAAATTTTGGTTTTACTCTTCTTTTTGGTTTTTCTTTTTCTGTTGAAATTTGATTTAGAAACTTTTCTAATTCAATTTTTCGCTGTCTAATTATTTCTTCGTTTGCTCCTAACTCTTTCCAGATTTTTAAATCATTTCCACTTTCAATAATTTCTTTTACTTGATTAAAGATTGCAATATCTACAGATTTAGTTTCCCATTGTGCTAAAATTAATCCAAATAAACTATTGTTTTTATCATCATAATCTTCAAACATTTCCGCAAAATCGTTTTGAATTTGTTCTGAAACATATTTTGGACTTTCGCCTTGGTTATATAAATTATAGAAATTCTGATAAATATCTAAAAATGTATCATTACCATCTATTTTTGAATTCCAATTTCCCATATTTTTTTGTTTTCATTTTTCGTTTCTGTTCGGGCAAAATGTCGCGCAACTTAATAATGGTCGCACCTTTTGTTAATAAATTTACTTCCTAGTCATTTCCCTAAAAACAGCTTCTAAATTCTTATTTTTCTGGTTCAATTGCAACGTTTTTAATCCATTATCATGAGCAAAATCAAAAACTGATGGTCGCATGTCTTTATCACTTTCAAAGGTTAATTCCCAAGTCATGTCGTGCGTATTTTTATACGATTTTAAATGCGGAATTCGTTTTATCGCTTCTTCTTCAATTTTAAAATCAAACTCTACTTCTATTACTTGCTCTTTAGTTTCAGAGAAAATTTTGTCTAGTTTTTTATCGGTAACAATTTTGCCTTCGTTAATAATTATTACTCTATCGCAAATGGCTTCCACTTCTTGCATAATGTGCGTAGAAAGAAAAACCGTTTTATCTGCACCAATATTTCTAATTAAATCTCTAATTTCTACCAACTGATTAGGATCTAAACCTGTTGTTGGTTCGTC
>JAYVKR010000357.1:0-3749 GCA_043768185.1 Flavobacterium sp. | reverse complement strand
AAGTTGGTAAATACTTACCAGTGCAAATAGAATTGCGAAAAATTTAATAAGTCCTTTATTCTGCATTATTACTAAAAATTAATTAATTTTTGTTTGGTTTGGATTTTAAAAAATGTGAACTAATTGATAAACAATTGAATTTCAATGCAAATGCAATATAATGATGAAGCACACATTTTTTGAAACGTGCAAATATATAATTAACCGAAAGATTAACAAATTATTTACACATTAATATCAAAAAAAATGAGACTAAAGTTGCACTTTTTGGCATTATACCAATTTATCTTACTTATTCTTAATTAATTTCTTTGCAATAGTAACTAAATGTTCTTTGTTTTCATTAACAAATGAAAATCCAGCTTGAAGTAGTTCAAAAATATTTTCTGGTGAAGTATCGTCCATTTCTGGTGATGCATTTTGTAAATTGGGCATCAATCTGTGGTAATTTTTATGATTTCTGGCACTTAAAGTTTCATACATTTTTCGCAAATGATAATCTACGGTTTCAACGTTTGACGAAAGTAGCATGTCTATTAAAGGAGTTATCCATTTTAGTTTTCCTGCGTTTTCTAGGTCTTCAAATTGGTATTCTTTTAAAACTGTTCCTGTTCCAACAGATATAATAATTAAATCTTTTATTGATGGCTTATCTGGTTTTTCTAAATCGTTTAAAATTTTTGAAAATTCTATTTTTCGAGCTTCGGCATAGGCACACAACGCTGGATTATTGGCATAAACTCCGCCATCAATTAGCGTAAATTCTTGTCCGTACAGCGATTTTATTTGTGCTGGTTCAAAATAAGTTGGTGCTGCCGATGTTGCTCTGCAAACATCTTTTACATAAAAATTTTCTAATGATTCTTTGGCATCATGACTTGTAAAAAACTTTGCTCTACGCCGAACAACTTCGTAAGATGTTATTAATGAAGGTTTTATAAAATCTTTAAGTTCAAGATTTCCAAATACTTCAAACAGTTGTTGTTCTAAATTATCTTCAGATATTTTTTCGTTAAAAAGTCCGAAAGGATTGATTATTTTTTCCCAAAACGGAACATCAAATATATCATCGCCACGTTTTGCATATAAATCTAATGCTTCTTGAACAGAGAATTTTGCTTTGTTGGCATTGTCTGGAAATAATAAAATTGCTGCTAGAATTCCGCCTGTGCTACTTCCAGCAATTAAATCGAAATAATCGCCCAATTTAGCATTTGGATTGTCTAATTTTTGGAGTTGTTCTTCTATGTATTTAAGGATTACACACGAAATTATTCCTCTAATTCCTCCTCCATCTAAACTTAATATTCTTATTTTTTTTGCCATATTTACTTGACACAAATTTTTTATTTATTTTCACACAAACTTCACTAATAATGTTTCACACGAATTTATCTCATTAGTAATTATTTATTATTGTATTCGATGATTTTCAATTCACTAATTTCCACGAATTATCTAGCTTTTAAAATTCACCACAAATATCACAAATTCTTACGAATTAAATACTTTGAAATTTCACTAATTTAAAGTAAACTTTAACCGCTATTTTGTCATTCTGACGAAGGAAGAATCTCTTCAAAAATATATGTAAAATTTTACCACAAATTTCACAAATTCCCACTAATTAAATACTTTGAAATTTCACTAATTTTAAAGTGAACTTTAACCTTAAACTTTTCATTTTGAAGAAGGAAGAATCTCTTCAAACATCTATTTAAAATTCACCACAAATTTCACAAATTCCCACTAATTAAATACTTTGAAATTTTACTAATTTAAAGAGAACTTTAACCTCAAACTTTTCATTCAGACGAAGATAGAATCTTTGTAAACTTAAAAATTTGAATAAAATAAATCTCTAATAAATAAATTTTCTTAAACAACTACAATCCAACCAAAACTGCCTTTGCTGTTGTATTTATAATAACTTTAATGATAGCATTTTTTAAATTATTCAACTTAATTTTTGATAATCCTGCGGTTTGTAAAGCTTCTAAAACCAATAGATTTTTTTGGCTTTTTACCAACCATTCAAAGTCGTCATGGGTTAACGATTTATCAACTAAAAGCAATGTCCAACGTTCTAGTTTTACTTTAGATTGCTTTAAGAAATTAGTAATATCGTTTTCTAATTCTGGTACAAAATCTTTATAATTTTCTTTTAAAAGTTCTAGTAACTGCGCTTTAATTTCGGCTAATAATTTTTCTATATCCATAACTTTTATTTTTGACTGTTTATAAGATTTAGAAGCAAGTTTGCCGATTCTTTGTCTTTTTTAACTTCGTACTGAATTAATAAATCAAATGCTTCAAGCACTTGTTTTTTAGCTTCTTGCGAAAATGTGACAGACAATTTATCGTTCTCTTCCCAACGTTTAAAAAATCCAGCTAATAGATTTTTTTCTTTGTCGTTTAGAATTGTCCACATTGCAAATGTTATTTCGTTATTGGGTTTGTTTTTTTCGTATTCAACTAGTTTTTCAACATCAAGAAGTAACTTGTCTATTTGTACTTTATTTGCACTGTAAGATGTTGTAGCTTTATCAATTAAATTAGATGTTTCTACTTTTAACTCGGTAGTTTTTTGATAGGAATATTGGTCAAAAAGTGCTGTTTTAGTTAATGTACAAGAAACTAACGAAAGTAAAAAAAGCACTAGAATTGTTGTTTTTATATTTTTCATAATTGATTATTTTTATACAAATTCAAGTTGATTTCACACGAATTACACGAATTTTCACGAATTATTTTACTATGAAATTTCACCAAATTATAATAAATTTATAATATAAACTTTCAATGCAAACTTTCAATACAAACTTTCAACGCTAACTTTCAATGCATACATTCAAAGCAAACTTTCAAAGCAAATTTTTAATGCAAACTTGTCATTCTGACGAAGGAAGAATCTCATCAACATTTTTCGAAAGATTTTCACACGAATTACACGAATTTCCACGAATTATTTTGCTGTAAAATTTCACCAATTTAAAGTAACCTTACAACACAAACTTTCAATACAAACTTTTAACGCAAACTTGTCATTCTGACGAAGGAAGAATCTCACCAAACTATTTCATAGATTTTACCACGAATTACGCAAATTTCCACAAATTAACTACTAGAAAATTCACTAATTCTACTAACAATTCTTATTAATCCATATGTCTGACTGAGCTTGTCGAAGTCTTTATCCTAATCTTCGACAAGCTCAGATTGACACTTACTTTTTAATTTGCAATTGTTTTAATTTAAAAAGATGTATATCAAAATTAAGAAAATAAAGCTTTAGTTGAAATTATTTAACATCAAATAATAGTTATGATATTGAAGTTCCATTGGCAACAATAACTTTAGACAAATCCCAATTGCTTGATGCTATTTGATTTTTAAAACATTGTGTTCTATAAATGGTTTTTTGTAAAATCTTTCTAGAATGATTTTCAAGCCAATTGTGTCTCGTATCAACATATTGTTTTATCCATTTTTTTTCATCGCCACCATTTAATGGAATATTCTCTGGAAAACGTTCTCTTAGAAACGCAGGAATACTGCCAGAATGTATGTAACTATCGTAAATAACCAACATACTCAAAGCATTTTTAAATAGATTTTTTTCAAAAAAATGTTGTGCTGGTTGGTAATACAATTTATCAAAAAACTCGTCTTGACTGTTTTGCATAATTACATCTAAACGTGCCGATTGACGTAATAAATTTTTAAAAGCTACATTATCTACCAACGAT